>JBDNAJ010000124.1:0-7378 GCA_039768455.1 Candidatus Arcticimaribacter sp. | reverse complement strand
GATGATTAATTGTTGGGGGAACAATGTTTTCTTTGATCGCTAAAATAGAGGCAATCGCTTCAACCGCACCAGCAGCACCTAACAGGTGACCAGTCATCGATTTAGTTGAATTGATATTGATATTGTAGGCGTGATCGCCAAATACTTCTTGGATTGCTTTTGATTCTGCGATATCACCTAATGGTGTTGAGGTTCCATGCATATTGATGGCATCAACATCTGTGGGTTGAAGATTCGCATTTCTCAAGCAGTTGACCATCACATTCTTAGCTCCTAAACCTTCTGGATGTGGAGCAGTCATATGGTGAGCGTCTGCAGAAAGTCCTCCTCCAGCTAGCTCACAGTAAATTTTTGCTCCTCTTGCTTTAGCGTGTTCGTATTCTTCTAGAATAATTGCTCCAGCACCTTCGCCTAAAACAAAACCGTCGCGGTCTTTGTCAAATGGGCGAGAAGCTGTTGCGGGATCATCATTACGGGTAGAAAGCGCATGCATTGCGTTAAAGCCACCGATACCGGCATAAGTTACACCAGCTTCAGATCCACCAGCTACAATAATATCTGCATGATCTAAACGGATGTAGTTCAAGGCATCGATCAAAGCATTTGAAGAAGAAGCACAAGCAGAAACAGTCGCAAAGTTAGGACCTCTAAATCCGTGTTTGATCGAGATCATCCCCGGAGCGATATCTGCGATTAATTTTGGAATAAAGAAAGGATTAAATCTCGGTTTGCGGTCATTATCGGCAAAGTTGAGCACTTCGTTTTGAAAAGTCTCTAAACCACCAATTCCAGCACCCCAAATAACCCCAACGCGATCTTGATCTACATTTTCAGATGTAATTCCAGCGTCTAGAAGGGCTTCGTCAGAAGATACTAGCGCATATTGCGTAAAGCGATCTTGTTTTCTGGCTTCTTTACGGTCAAAGTGATCTAACGCATTAAATCCTTTTAACTCGCATGCGAACTGGGTTTTGAAATCAGTTGCATCAAAATAGGTGATAGGGGCAGCTCCGCTTTTCCCAGAAATAAGTCCCTCCCAGTAGGCAGGGACTGAATTTCCGATAGGAGTTAATGCACCCAATCCGGTAACTACTACACGTCTTGGACTCATCTTACCAAATTTTAATTGGCTTGTTCTATGTATTGAATAGCTTGACCTACAGTGGCAATGTTCTCTGCTTGGTCATCTGGGATTTGGATATCGAATTCTTTTTCGAACTCCATAATTAATTCAACGGTGTCTAGAGAGTCAGCCCCTAGATCGTTGGTAAAGCTTGCTTCTGTTACAACTTCGTTTTCGTCAACGCCTAATTTATCTACAATTATAGCTTTAACTCTTGATGCAATGTCAGACATATTACAAATGGTTTTAGTTTTGTTTGACAGCAAAAATATAAAAACTTTACAGCATAGAATGTTTTAAAGAAGTTAAAATGCTTTTTTGTACATAGTTTTAATTGCTTAATCCTTTGTGATTGCTTGTTATTTATAGGATTTAGCGTTATTTTTGATTTTTAAAGATATGGGCAAAAAAATCATCATTTTAGCCTCTGGTGGGGGGACAAATGCACAAAATATCATTCGGTATTTTGATCAAGACAGCGAGATTAATGTACACAGCGTTTTGTGTAACAGAAAAGAAGCTGGAGTTTATGAGAGGGTAAATGCATTAGGAGTGCATTCACAATGGTTTGATGCCAACAGTGAAGCCTTTTTACTGGACTATATGGAAGAACATAAGCCAGATTTAATTGTTCTAGCGGGTTATCTTAAAAAGATTCCCAATGAATTAGTCGGGCGTTATCCTAATAAAATAATCAATATTCACCCTGCATTATTACCCAAGTACGGCGGAAAAGGAATGTATGGCATGCATGTTCACAATGCTGTAAAAGCAGCAGGGGAAACCCAAAGCGGAATAACCATTCACTATGTAAACGAACATTATGACGAAGGGGGAGTGATTTTACAAAAAGCAGTTTCCCTTGACCCTCAAGATAGTCCTAGCGAAATTGCGGCTAAAGTGCAGCAACTGGAATATGAGTACTTTCCTGAAGTAATCAAACAACTCCTAAGCTAAATGGCAGAAATACACATTTATACCGATGGTTCTGCCCTAGGGAATCCAGGTCCAGGGGGTTATGGTATCATTATAGAGTGGGTTGGCAAAGGATACATCAAAGAATTTTCCAGAGGGTTTAAACATACTACAAATAATAGAATGGAATTGTGGGCAGTGATTGATGCGCTAGAAAAGCTCAAAAAGAAACCCATGGATGTATTGGTTATTTCTGACTCTAAATATGTCATTGAGGCCATTGATAAAAAATGGGTTTTTGGCTGGGAAAAGAAAAACTTTAAAGGCAAAAAAAATCCAGATTTATGGAAGCGATTTCTTAAGATTTATCCCCAGCATAATATTCAATTTCAATGGGTGAAAGGACATAATGATCACCCTCAAAACGAGCGCTGCGACCAGTTAGCAGTTACCGCAGCAAAGGAGATGGCCATTGAACATGACGCTTATTATGAACAATTGTCACAAAAAGCATAGAAATGCAGTCAAATTGTTTTTCAGGAAGCAGAAAGAAGTTTATTTTTGCATATGAGTAAAAAATTACTTGTTATAGGTACCATGGCCTATGACGCTATAGAAACCCCTTACCAAAAAGTAGATCGCATTCTAGGGGGTGCGGCAACATATATCGCCTTAGCATCTTCTAAATTTTCTGCCCGCTGTGGTTTGGTCTCTGTTATAGGAGACGATTTTGCCCAGTCTGATATGGAGAAATTGACATCACTAGGGGTTAATGCCGATGGCGTTGAAAGAGTTGAAGGTGGAAAAACATTTTTCTGGAGTGGTCGTTATCACGACGATATGAATACCAGAACAACCCTGGATACTCAATTGAATGTATTAGAAAGCTTTTCGCCACAGATCCCTGAAGAGTTTAAAGACAGTGAAGTCGTTGTGATAGGTAATCTGCACCCTGGGGTGCAAAAAATGGCCCTAGATCAATTGACAAACCCCGATAATTTTACCCTTCTCGATTCAATGAATTTTTGGATGGAGCACTTTAGAGATATTTTAGATGAAGTGATTGCTGAGGTAAACTTGATCTCCATTAATGATGAAGAAGCAAGAATTCTAACAGGGGAATTTTCTCTGACCAAAGCGGCCAAAAAAATCCATGAGATGGGACCGCGTTATGTGATCATCAAAAAAGGAGAGCACGGAGCACAGCTCTATGGCGACGGAAAAGTATTTATTGCCCCGGCTTACCCTATCGATCAAGTGGTTGACCCCACGGGAGCTGGAGATAGTTTTGCGGGTGGTCTCGCAGGTTTTTTGGCGCAAGCCAAAGAAATTAACTTTGACACCATTAAGCAAGCCCTAGTTGTGGGCTCTGTTTTTGCTTCTTTTACGGTAGAAGCATTTGGCGTTAAAGCCATCGAAGAAGTAAAAGCTGAAGCGTTGAACGAAAGAATTCATCGTTTTAGAGAACTAACAAGTTTTGACTGGACTGATAAAACTTTAAGTCTATGAGTGATGCCATAAAACACGAATGTGGAATTGCCCTGATACGGTTGAAAAAACCATTGTCCTATTATAAGGAGAAATATGGAACAGCTCTTTATGGGATCAATAAGATGTATTTAATGATGGAAAAACAGCACAACCGCGGGCAAGATGGTGCCGGTTTTGCAAGCATTAAATACAATATGGCCCCGGGAGAAAGATACATTAGTCGGGTTCGATCTAGTGCACAACAACCAATTCAAGACGTATTTAATCAAATTAGTGCTCGTATTCAAGAAGGCATTGAACAGCGTCCAGAACTCAACGATGATGCAGAATTACTCAAGCACAATGTCCCCTATGTCGGAGAATTGATGTTAGGACATGTGCGTTATGGAACCTTTGGTAAAAACAGTATTGAAAGTGTTCATCCATTTTTAAGACAAAATAATTGGATGCACCGTAATCTTATTGTGGCAGGGAACTTTAACATGACAAATGTCAATGAGTTGTTTCAAAACCTGATTGATCTAGGTCAGCACCCTAAAGAAAAAGCCGATACCATTACTGTAATGGAAAAGATTGGTCACTTTCTAGATGACGCGGTGGCTAAAATATACAAGAAGCTTAAAAAAGAAGGCTTTAATAAATTTGAAGCTTCACCTCAAATTGCAGAACGATTAAACATTGCCAAAATTTTAAGGAAAGCTGCAAAAAACTGGGATGGAGGCTATGCCATGGCAGGTATGATAGGTCATGGAGATGCTTTTGTTTTAAGAGACCCTGCAGGGATTAGACCTGCCTATTATTGTGAAAATGATGAAATGGTTGTGGTCGCATCTGAACGTCCTGTGATACAAACCGTTTTTAATGTACCACTAGAGACCATAAAAGAACTCACCCCAGGAAATGCAATTATTATTAAAAAATCAGGGAAGGTATCCATTGACCCTGTTTTAGAACCCCTTGAAAAAAAGGCCTGTTCTTTTGAGCGCATTTATTTCTCCAGAGGAAGTGATGCTGCCATCTATACTGAACGAAAGAATTTAGGAGAGCGTTTATTCCCACAAGTGCTTAGTAGTATTTCACACGACCTTAAAAACACGGTTTTCTCTTATATCCCTAATACGGCAGAAACCTCTTTTTATGGTTTAGTTGGTGCTGCGCAAAAGCATTTACAGACCCAAATAAGTCAAGAACTTGATCAGGAGGTATTTGATAAAGTAAAGCTTAAAGATCTACTCAATTTAAGCCCACGTATAGAAAAGATTGCGATCAAAGACGCAAAGCTAAGAACCTTTATTACGGCAGATAATAGTCGAGATGATCTAGTCGCACACGTATATGATATTACCTATGGTGTTGTAAAACCTTCAGATAATTTAGTCATTGTAGACGATAGTATTGTTCGAGGAACAACACTAAAGCAAAGCATATTAACGATGCTTAATCGTCTTTCTCCAAAAAAGATCATTGTCGTTTCTAGTGCTCCACAAATTCGATATCCAGACTGTTATGGAATCGATATGGCAAAGCTCGAAGATTTTGTCGCCTTTCAAGCGGTGATCGATTTGCATAAGGACAAAGGAACCCTAGACGCAACCTTAGATACAATCTATAATAACTGTAAAGAGAGTGTGGAGAATAAAGCTTCAGAGGCGGTTAATCATGTTAAAGCCTTATACGCTCCTTTTACCCAAGAAGAAGTTTCCGCTAAAATTGCGGCATTACTAACCCATGAGTCCATTTCATGCGAAGTAAAGATCATCTACCAAACAGTAGAAGGATTACACCAAGCTTGTCCTGAGAATAAGGGGGATTGGTATTTTACTGGGGATTATCCGACTCCAGGTGGTAATCGCGTTGTAAACAGGGCGTTCATGAACTTTTATGAAGGAAAATCAGAAAGAGCCTATTAACAGTTAATCGGTTAAAAATGCAGTTTATCGATTTTTTTAAATAAGACGAACCAGAAATTGCACTTTTACAACACCAGAACATAAGTAGGTTAAGTTCATGGTAAGATTTGGGGCAAAAAAGGAGGAATTTATTCCTCCTTTTTTATTTTACTTCAGTTTGAAGCAAAAAAAAGAGGGCGCTAGGCCCTCTCTTAATTTATGGTAGTAATGTTTTATGCATGTTTAGCATAAAGGGCACTAACCGCTTCCCAGTTCACTACATTAAAAAATGCATTGATATAATCTGGACGTCTATTTTGATAGTTTAAGTAATAAGCGTGTTCCCAAACATCTAGGCCTAAGATAGGAGTACCATCGCATGCAACTCCTGGCATTAATGGGTTGTCTTGATTAGGAGTTGAGCAAACTTCTACTTTTCCTCCTTTGTGAACACATAGCCATGCCCACCCAGAACCAAAACGCGTTGCTGCTGCTTTACTAAAAGCATCTTTAAAAGCGTTAAATGATCCAAAGGCCGCATCAATTGCTGCAGCTAAGTCACCTGTAGGTGTTCCACCAGCATTAGGTGCCATTGTTGACCAGAAAAGGGAGTGATTGTAAAATCCGCCACCATTATTACGAACAGCGCCGTTGTTTAAATCGAGCCCTGTTAGAATGTCCTCAATCGATTTTCCTTCTAAATCTGTTCCTGCAATTGCATTGTTTAGATTAGTAGTGTATCCATTGTGGTGTTTCCCGTGATGGATTTCCATTGTACGCGCATCAATATGCGGTTCTAGTGCATCATGTGCATAAGGTAGTTGTGGTAATTCAAAAGCCATATCTTTTTTTTTAAGTCATTAATGGTACAAATCTAAAGATTAATTACATTTAAAGCATCATCATGACAAAGGACATTCCAGCACCATTTCAGATTTATAACGCCTCTGCAGGATCAGGGAAAACCTTTTTATTGGTTCAAAAGTATCTGTTGAGACTTTTAAGTGGTCGTTCTGACGAATATTTTAATCGTCTACTAGCCTTGACCTTTACCAATAAGGCGGTCTTTGAGATGAAGTATCGAATCTTATTACAATTGCACGATTTCGCTTTTTCTGACCGTCAACTAAAAGATGATCCCATGGGGAAAATTTTGCTGGAAGAATTATCCATTAGTGCAAAAGAATTAAAGCAAAGAGCAGAAAGGAGTCTAAAAGTCATACTGCATGATTATGCTGCATTTGATGTAATTACACTAGATAGTTTTACCCACAGGGTCATTAGAACTTTTGCGAAAGATTTAGGGTTAGCGTATAATTTTGATGTTGTTTTAGAGGTTCAAGATTTTTTAGAACAAATCGTCGATCGTGTATTAGATCGCGTGGGAAAGCAGTCTGAACTTACAGAAATACTAGTAGAATTCACTTTTGAAAAGATGGATGACGATGGTACTTCTAGCTGGGAGTTAAGGCAAAATTTGATGAAAGCTGCAGAATTGCTGCTGAATGAAAACGATAGAATTCAGGTTCAAAAAATAGCGGCGATGTCTTCGCTTGAAAGAAAAAGCCAACAAGCATTTTTAAAGCAAAAGCACAATGAACTCATCCTTTCTTTGACCAGTATTGGAAAAGAAATGCTTTTAATGTTTGAAGAAAATGGTTTAAATGCTTCTCACTTTAGTAGGGGAACTCTTTTCAATCGTTTTTCGAATGTAGCCAAAGGGGTGTTTAAAGATTTTGACAAAGGGCAGTTGTATCAAAATATATTGGATGGAAAACCCCTCTATCCAAAAAAAATTCCTGCAGATTTACAAAGATGTATCGATGGTTTGTCTGATACAATCAAAGAAAATTTTGAAAAAGTATTGGGCTTCTTTTTTCAATTACAATTGATCAAGGACATTAAAAAGCAGTGGATCCCATTAAATCTTTTAACCACCTTGTCAAAAGAGTTGGATGCT
>JBDNAJ010000123.1:0-27728 GCA_039768455.1 Candidatus Arcticimaribacter sp. | reverse complement strand
TAAGTCATTGTTCAATTTAGGGAAATAAAGGATCCCTGTAAGGTTAAAAGGATAGTCTACATTAAGGTGAATATTGAATAATGGCTCTTCAAATTGCATGGGATACAATTCTCTGTAAAAACCTGAATAATCTTCATCTTTTAGTTCGCTGGGTTGTTTAGTCCATGCTGGCGAAGGATTGTTGATGATGTTATCAACGGTGACCGTTTCTGGTTTGGCATCTTCTGCAGCGTCTTCTGCCAACGGAAGTGTTTCTTCTTTTGTGCCAAATTTGATTGGGATAGGCATAAACTTGTTATACTTATCTAGCAAGGCTTTGATGCGCGCTTCTTCTAAAAACTCTTTAGAGTCTTCATCAATATGTAAGATGATTTCTGAACCGCGGTCGGTTTTGTCATGCGCTACTAAAGTATATTCTGGAGAGCCGTCACATGTCCAGTGTGCAGCGGGTTCATCTTTAAAGGACTTTGTGATGATCTCCACCTTTTCTGCTACCATAAAGGCAGAGTAAAAACCAAGACCAAAGTGTCCTATGATTCCGCTATCTGCAGCGCTGTCTTTGTATTGTTCTAAAAATTCTTCTGCGCCAGAAAAAGCGACTTGGTTGATGTATTTTTCAACCTCTTCTGCGCTCATTCCAATTCCTTGATCGATGATGTGCAAGGTTTTATTTTCAGCATCAATTTTAATCTCAATTTGAGGATCTCCTATATCTCCTTTGGCTTCGCCTAAATTGCTTAAATGCTTTAGCTTAAGGGTTGCATCTGTGGCGTTTGAGATCAATTCACGAAGAAAGATTTCGTGGTCGCTATACAAGAATTTTTTAATGAGTGGAAAAATGTTTTCTACAGAAACATTGATTTTACCTGATGACATAATTTAAATTTATTTTTCTCAACCATGGCAAAAATATATCCAAACTGTATTTGCTGACAAATTGACATTTATTTTAACACTTTAATAATGTTTAATAGATTGTAAAAAAGCATAAACATTCCTTATCTTTGTTGCACACTAAAAGAAGATGACGATGGCCGTTAAGAAAGAAGAAAAATCACCAAACATTTTAGCCCTTTATATGGAATATGCTTTAGAGCATGAACATTTCCCTAGCTCGGTTTATAAATTCTGTAAGGTGAACAAAATAGATGAGTCTGTGTTTTATCAACACTATGCTTCGCTGGATACTGTAAAGCACAGTGTTTGGGCAGCATTTTTTGATAATGTTCACGCCTTATTAGAGAAGAATGAAGAATTTTCTAGCATGACTAGAAAGGATCGTTTATTGAGTTTTTACTATACTTTTTTTGAAGTACTCTTGCTCAATCGCAGTTATGTATTGATGGCCTTAAATCAAGGGGATCAACCCATGAAGAATATCGGTCAATTAAAAGATTTGCGTAAATCTGTCAAAGGCTTCGCCGAAGCGTTAATCGAAGAAGGCAACGAAGACAAATCGCGTTTCACAACTAATCCGGTCGAATTATTTTCTGAAGCGACATGGGCACAATTGCTCTTATTGATGAAGTTTTGGTTAAGCGATACTTCTAAAGGATTTGAGAAAACAGATGCCTTGATTGAGAAATCTGTCAATGTGGTATTTCAAGTATTTGACAATACTCGTTTGGATACCATTTTAGATCTGGGAAAATTTTTGTGGAAAGAAGCAACAGGGAAAGCATAATTGAAAACATTAGATCATATCCCTACAGGGAAAATAGAACGCGCTAGTAAGTTAGTCACTACTGGAGTAAAGCTGGGTGGAAACTACATCAAGTATATAGGAGATAAAATTGTCGACCCAGAAAATGCCCGCGAAAAATTAGACGAAGAAAACGCCAAAGACATTTATGACGGCTTAAAAAGTTTAAAGGGCAGTGCCCTTAAAGTCGCTCAAATGTTGAGTATGGAAAAAAACTTATTGCCTTCTGCTTATGTAGAGCGATTTAGTTTAGCACAATTCTCTGTCCCGCCATTATCGGGACCTTTAGTGCGAAAAACGTTTAAAAAATATTTTGGAAAATATCCAGAAGAATTATTCGATACGTTTGCCACCCAATCGGTCAATGCTGCTAGTATAGGTCAAGTCCATCTAGCAACAAAAAAAGGGAAAAAACTTGCTGTGAAAATCCAATACCCCGGGGTGGCAAACAGTATTGGATCTGATCTTGCGCTAGTTAAGCCTGTCGCAACGCGCATGTTTAACTTAAAAGGGCAAGACACAGAAAAGTTCTTTCAAGAAATTGAAGGAAAGTTGTTAGAGGAGACAGATTACAATCTTGAACTAAAGCAAAGTCTTACCATCAAAGAGCAATGTAAAGACATCCCTAATTTGCGTTTCCCAAACTATTATCCCGATCTGTCTTGCGAAAAGATTTTGACCATGGACTGGATGGAGGGTGTCCACTTGTCAGAATATGCAAAAGACAACAACGATCAAGAAAGAAATAATCGCTTGGGACAAACCCTTTGGGATTTTTATATGTACCAAATGCACATCCTTAAGAGTGTTCACGCAGACCCGCATCCCGGGAACTTTTTGATCACAGAAGCAGGGGAATTAGTCGCCATTGACTTTGGTTGTATCAAAGAAATTCCTGAAGAATTTTACACGCCTTATTTTGAATTGGCCAATGATGCTGCAATCAGTGATTTAGACTTTTTTGCCCATAAAATAACTGAGTTAGAAATCTTAAGATCAGACGATTCTCTAGAAGCTCGTAAATATATTATCAATCTTTTTCACGATATGTTAAGCGTCTTTACCTATCCTTTTCACGGGGAGACCTTTGACTTTTCAAACGAAGCATTTTGGGGGCGTATTGCCAGTATGAGTGATCGATTAGCAAATGATGAATACCTGCGTAAGCTAAATGGAAATAGGGGATCACGTCACTTCTTATACATCAATAGAACCTTCTTTGGGCTCTATAATTTAATGCACGATTTAAAGGCAGAAATTGTTGTGGATAATTACAAGCAATACATTTCATAATCTTTCCTTATTTTAGCCCTTCACATTATTTAAATTTAGCTTAATGTATAACTCAAGAATTAATGGACTAGGGAAATACCTTCCAGATAACATTGTTACAAACGATGATTTAGCGCAACGCATGGAAACTTCTGATGAATGGATCACAGAGAGAACCGGAATTAAAGAGCGTCGTCATATCATCAAAGGAAGTGAAGATACTCCTGCCACTATGGGGCATAAAGCGGCTTTAATAGCGCTAGAACGCGCCAATAGAAAGGCAGAAGATATCGACTTGATTCTTTTTGCCACCTTAAGTCCAGATTACTATTTTCCTGGATCTGGTGTCTTAGTTCAAAAACTTTTAGGCATTCCTGCTTGCCCAGCCATGGATATTCGCATGCAATGTTCTGGATTTATTTAT
The DNA here is from genome assembly GCA_039768455.1 of Candidatus Arcticimaribacter sp. Lineage (GTDB taxonomy): Bacteria > Bacteroidota > Bacteroidia > Flavobacteriales > Flavobacteriaceae > Arcticimaribacter. Next base: position 24,330 of record JBDNAJ010000123.1, on the reverse strand, counting down.
GGACTTTCCACTGCAGATCAGTTTATCAAAACAGGCATGTATAAAAATGTTTTGGTGATTGGTGCAGAGAACCATTCTGGAGGGTTAGATTTTACCACCCGCGGAAGAGGCGTTTCTGTCATCTTTGGAGATGGAGCAGGTGCGGCCGTTGTAACCCGTGAAGAAAATCTTGACAAAGGGATTTTATCCACCCACTTGTATTCTGAAGGAGAACACGCTGAAGAACTTTCTTTAATTGGTCCTAGTACACAACGTTGGGTGCCAGAAATCATGGAAGTCAACGATCCAGAAGATGTGAGTTATTATCCTTATATGAATGGACAAATGGTCTTTAAACACGCCGTTGTTCGTTTTTCTGAAGTCATTAATGAAGGTCTACAAAAAAACAACTGGGAAGCAAATGACATTGATATGCTCGTGCCTCATCAAGCTAACTTGCGTATTTCTCAATTTATCCAAAAGAAGTTTAGATTAAGTGACGACCAAGTGTATAACAACATTATGCGCTATGGGAACACAACTGCAGCCTCTATCCCAATCGCACTAACTGAAGCTTGGGAAGAAGGAAAAGTCAAAGAAGGCGATAAAGTAGTTTTAGCTGCTTTTGGAAGCGGATTCACCTGGGGAAGTGCCATCATTAATTGGTAAATGAAAACCCTAGTCATTGGTGCTTCCACTAAGCCCGAACGCTATGCTTACAAAGCCATTGAGCGTTTAAAGGCAAAAGGTCACTCAGTAATTGCCCTAGGCTTAAAAGCCGGGGAAGTTCACGGAGAAACAATTCACACCAAAAAAGAAAACTGGTCGGCTATTGATACAGTTACTTTGTACGTTGGCCCCGCGCGTCAAGAGCATTATATCGATTATGTCTGTGGATTAAAACCCAGAAGAGTTTTATTCAACCCCGGAACAGAAAATCCTGATTTTGAAAACCGCTTAAAAGCGGAAGGGATACTCGCCGAACGGGCTTGTACCCTAGTGCTACTTTCGACGAATCAGTATTAATCCAATAAAGGTGAATAGACCGTTGAGGGGCAGTAATTCATAACCAATTTGATATCCCCCTAGACTTGCTGCATCGATGCTTCCTAGTAAACTAGTTAAGATTACAGCACTAAAGACCACTGGCCAGACCCATCGATCTTTGATTTGATAGGAGGTAAAAATACCAAAGGAAAACAGGCCTAATAAAGGACCATAGGTATAGCCTGCAACGGTAAGTAATCCGTCTATCACATTTCTATCTAAGATATATTTAAAGGCAATTACCACAAGAATCAGTAAAACGCTCATTCCGATATGAACTTGCTTTCGGGTTTTTTTTTGTTGCGCTTCTGCTTGTTGTTCAAGGCGTAAAAAGTCGACACAAAAAGAAGTTGTTAGAGAAGTTAGCGCACTATCTGCACTACTGTATGCTGCAGCAATTAAGCCTAAGATAAAAGTAACAGCAACCCCAATGCCTAAATTTCCATTTAGAGCGATTTCTGGAAAGAGTAAATCAGATTTTGGTTGTCCATCCATAAGAGGTATGCTAATGCCTTCTTTTTTGGCATAGATAAATAACAAGGCACCTAAAAGCATAAATAAAGTAGTAACAATCACTAGAACGATACTAAAGACTACCATGTTTTTTTGTGCATCTGCCAGGTTTTTACAGCTCAAGTTTTTTTGCATCATATCTTGGTCCAGCCCTGTCATACAAATGGTGATAAATGCTCCCCCAATAAATGACTTTAGAAAATGACTTCTTTTCAAAAAAGAGTCTGTGACAAAAACATCGTTGTATTGACTAAATGCTTCAGATTGAATAAAATCAAAAAAGGACCAGCCCAGGGCTTGATTGATATAGCTAATCGATAAAAAAACAGCTAAAATCATCAAAGCGGTTTGAAGCGTATCGGTCCATACAATGGTTTTAATGCCCCCTTTTTGGGTGTAAACCCATATTAAAAGAATCGAAAGAATTACTGTCGCTTCAAAAGGAACATTCCAGACATCGAAAATAAATTGTTGCATCACAATGGCAACGAGAAATAACCTAAAGGCAGCGCCTAAAACACGAGAGATAAAAAAGAAAAGTGCACCGGCTTGATGGCTGTTTTGCCCAAAACGCTGATTTAAATATTCATAAATCGAAGTGACATTATTGCGGTAATAGACCGGTAGCAATACATAGGCTACTACAAAGTAGCCAAAGCCATACCCCAAGACGACCTGTAAATAATTAAACTGTGAGGCTTCTATCCACCCTGGGACAGAAATAAAGGTGACCCCAGAGAGCGAGGCGCCTACCATTCCAAAGGCGACAACATACCAAGGAGAGTTGCGGTTTGCAGTAAAAAAATCAACATTGGAATCTCCTTTTCCAGTGACATAAGAAATGCCAACTAGCACGGCAAAATAGCCAAGAATCAGGGCGAGGATAAAACTAGGTGTTATCATATATTTGCTAAAGTTAGGAAAGAAAAAACAAACGAGATTTTTGTAACTTTAACCCATGGATTTCTCCTCTAAATTATTGGCGCAAGCTGTTGACGAAATGGCGCAATTACCCGGGATAGGGAAGCGCACCGCCTTGCGTATGGTCTTGCATTTACTCAAGCAACCAAAAGAACAAACCCTTGCCATGACAAAAGCATTAGATGCCTTTAGAACACAGGTGATCTTTTGTGAGCAATGTCACAACTTATCTGATGTGCCACTGTGTGAGATTTGTTCAAGTGCTAAAAGAGATAACGCCCAATTGTGTGTGGTAGAAGATATTAGAGATGTAATGGCCATTGAAAATACCGGGCAATATCAAGGGAAATACCATGTCCTTAATGGGATTATTTCTCCCATTGATGGGATCGGGCCACAAGATTTAACCATCAACTCGCTTGTCGAAAAAGTCAAAGCAGGTGAGATTAAAGAAGTTATTTTTGCGCTATCGGCTACGATGGAAGGGGATACCACCATTTTTTATATCAATAAGCAACTACAAGATTATCCCGTAACCGTCTCGACGATTGCCCGTGGAATTCCAGTAGGAGACGAGTTAGAGTATACCGATGAGGTTACCTTAGGGCGAAGTATTTTAAAACGCGTGCCCTATGCAGACTCCCTTTAATTAGACCGCTAATTCTCTTATAAATTTGGTACCTTTGCAAGTACCCAAATAAAAAAAACTACACATGGGAAAATTCATGTTAAAGCTTCCTTCAATGGGAGAAAGTGTTACCGAAGCTACCTTAACCGCATGGTTAAAAGAAGTGGGTGACACCATTGAAATTGACGATTCTATTGTTGAAGTCTCTACCGATAAAGTTGATTCTGACGTTCCATCTGATGTTGAAGGGGTTTTACTCGAAAAAAGATTCGAGCTCAATCAAGTGATCCAAGTAGGGGATGTGATCGCAGTAATCGAAACAGAACAAGAAATAGAAGAGACTGACACAGCAACAGAAATTGCAATAGCAGAAGAAGCTGTGGTAGAAGAAAAACCAGCCGAACTTCCTAAAGAAGTTATCGAGACTGTCGAAGCACCTGTCCAAAAAGCAGTTGAGGCAGTAAGTCCTCAGCAAGAAAGTGTGAGCGATAGTACTCGCTTTTATTCTCCTTTAGTTAAAAATATTGCCAAAACAGAAGGGATATCTCTCGCAGAATTAGACCGCATTCCCGGAACTGGAGAGAATAATCGCTTGACAAAGAAAGATATTTTGGCACATTTAGAGAATAGAACAGCTGCTCCTCAAGCCCCAATTACTAAGGCTAAAGCCGAAGTTGCTTCGCCTTCTATTGAAGGACCAATCAAAAGCAATCCTGTCGTCAGTGGAGAAGATCAAGTGATTGAAATGACCCGAATGGCAAAATTGATTTCTCACCATATGACAGAGAGTAAAAACACTTCTGTTCATGTACAATCTTTTGTTGAGGCAGATGTCACAGAACTATGGGACTGGAGAGAAAAAGTAAAAAATCAATTTCAAGCCAGAGAGGGAGAGAAGTTGACTTTTACACCCATCTTTATTTCGGCAATAATTCACGCTTTAAAACAGTTTCCACTTTTAAATAGTTCTCTTCAAGGAGATCAAATAATTCAAAAGAAAGATATCAATATTGGAATGGCTACTGCCTTAGGCGATGGCAACTTGATTGTTCCTGTAATCAAAAACGCAGATCATCTCAATCTTGTAGGTTTAGCAAAGGCGGTGAATGATTTATCCAATCGGGCACGTGTAAATCAACTTTTGCCAGATGAGGTGCAAGGGGGGACATATACGGTTACCAATATTGGGAATTTTGGATCTATAACGGGCACTCCTATTATCAATCAGCCACAATTAGGGATTTTAGCTCTGGGGGTGATTAGAAAAATGCCTGCTGTAATTGAAACACCAAACGGTGACTTTGTAGGAATAAGAAAAAAAATAATCCTTTCTCACAGTTATGATCACCGTGTTGTAAATGGTGCCATGGGAGGACAATTTGCTAAAGCTGTAGCAGATTACCTAGAAAACTGGGATCCAACAATAACTTTTTAAAATAGATTTATGGGACTCGAACTACACCGACCACTTTGCTTTTTTGACCTCGAAACGACAGGGGTTAATGTTGTTTCAGACCGTATTGTTGAAATCGCTATTTTGAAATTATTGCCCAATGGAAACCGCGAAGGAAAGACCTGGTTAGTCAACCCAGGAATGCCGATTCCTAAAGGCGCTTCTGATGTGCACGGGATTACCGATGATAAAGTTGCAGATGCTCCTTTGTTCAAACAATTGGCGACAGAGATTTACAACTATATCAAAGACTGTGATTTAGCTGGATTTAATTCTGATCGTTTTGATATCCCGCTTTTAGCAGAAGAATTTATGCGTGCCGAAGTTGATTTTGATCTTACACGCCATAAAACCATCGACGTACAAACCATTTTTCACAAAATGGAAAAGCGAACTTTGGGCGCAGCCCTGCAATTTTATTGCGATAAAGAATTGATTAATGCGCACTCTGCCATGGCAGATACAGAAGCTACTTGTGACGTTCTACTTGCGCAGTTAGAACGCTATGGAGAATTAGAAAATAACACGGCTTTTTTAAGTGAGTTTTCTTCGCATAAACGCACGGTGGATGTCGCTGGGTTTATTGTGTACAATAAAGACGATCAACCTACTTTTTCTTTTGGGAAGCACAAGGGGAAAACCGTTGATGAGGTGTTAGAAAATGAACCAGGCTATTTTGGGTGGTTACTCAATGCTGATTTTCCGTTGTACACTAAAAAAGTGTTAACTGCACACCGATTGCGCAAACTCAATAGTGGGAGTTAATGAAGATAATCTGCATCGGCCGTAATTACACGGATCACATCAAAGAACTCTCTAACGAAAAACCCACTGATCCAGTGGTTTTTTTAAAGCCTGATACTGCCATTGCATTAAAGGGTCAACCCTTTTTTATTCCTGAATTTTCTAACGATGTACATCATGAGGTTGAGGTGCTTGTGCGCATTAATCGCATAGGGAAACACATTCAGCCAAAATTCGCCCATAAATATTATGACGAAATAGGTTTAGGGATTGATTTTACCGCCCGTGATTTACAAGGAGAATTAAAAGCAAAGGGATTGCCATGGGAAAAGGCAAAAGGCTTTGATGGTGCAGCAGTAGTGGGGAAATGGTTGAAGAAAGACAGCCTTCCGGCGGTAGATCAACTGCGTTTTGAATTAGAAAAAAATGAAACAGTGGTGCAATCTGGAAACACTGCTTTAATGCTTTGGAAAATTGATGAATTAATCGCCTATGTTTCTCAGTTTTTCACCCTTAAAATAGGCGATATTATTTTCACCGGAACCCCAGCTGGGGTAGGTCCTGTTGCTCCAAATGATATTTTGGTCGGGAGGCTTGAAGCCCAAGAGCTTTTCCGGATTAAAGTAAAGTAAGAATAAGTTTTTTCTTTGATTAGCTTCGGCTAATATTCCCTTTGAAAAGTATTTGATATGTTTATCTTTGGCCGACTGAGTAGTACAATGTATGAGGGACTTTATTAAAGCCCTTTTTGAGTATACTATTCTATTTTGAATTAAAGAGCACAAAAATTTATGTACGCAGAAATCGTAAGTATTGGAGATGAAATTCTCATTGGTCAAATTGTCAATACGAATGCTGTTTTTATTGCAAAAGAGCTGAATAAAGTTGGCATTGAGGTCATTCAGATCACCTCAATTTCCGATAAGAAAGAAGCCATTGTGCATTGTTTAAACGAAGCCCAAAAAAGAGCCCAAGTAATCATTTTAACGGGAGGTTTAGGTCCTACGAAAGACGATTTGACCAAACACACCTTATGTGAATATTTCGACGATGTCTTGGTCAAAAACGAAGTGGTACTTGAAAAGATCGAAGAGATGTTTCGCAAGTATGTGCCTACTCCAATTAATGACGAAAACCGTAAACAAGCGTTATTGCCCTCAAAGGCAAAAGTGCTTGACAATAAATATGGGACCGCTTCTGGGATGTGGTTTGAAAAAGAGGACAAGGTGATTATTTCCCTGCCCGGGGTGCCATTTGAAATGAAAGCTTTGATTTCTGAAGAGGTTATTCCTGCTTTGCAACAGCATTATACCCGCCCTTATATTGTACATAAAACCGTTTTGACTTACGGTCTAGGAGAAAGTGTCATCGCTGAGCGGATAGAAGACTGGGAAAATAATTTACCGCAAGACATTAAATTGGCTTATCTACCTAATATAGGTCGAGTGCGTTTACGCTTGTCTGGAAAAGGGCCAAATGAAGCTGAGATCAATCAGAGGATTGACGCTCAAATAGCGACTCTTTTACCGCAGATTGAAGACATTTTTATGGGCTTTGAAGAAGAAGCTTCCGTTGAAGAACAAATCCAGAAAAAGTGCATTGAAAAGGGAGTAAGTTTATCCCTAGCAGAAAGTTGCACTGGGGGGGAGATTGCCGCGAGAATCACAAAAACCCCGGGAGCTTCGCAGTTCTTTAAAGGGGGGGCAGTAGTCTATCATACCCAGAGTAAAACAGCTCTTTTGGGCGTAGCCCCATCAATAATTGAGCAACATAGTGTGGTTAGTGTAGAAGTGGCAGAAGCGATGGCCCTGGGGGCCAAAGAAAAGTACCAATCAGACTATGCCGTTGCAACCACAGGAAACGCAGGTCCTAGTAAGGGCGATGCAGCCGCAGAGGTGGGGACAGTTTGTATTGCGATAGCTTCGCCAAAGGGAGTTGTTTCAGAAGAATTTAGCTTTGGTAAAAACCGCGAGCGCGTTATTCAAAAAGCGGTCAATAAAGTTTTTGAAATGCTTTATAAAAGCATTGCATAATTTAGTTTCCTCTATTATATTTGATAAAAAAATAGGATGATGAATGCACAAACTAAAGCGTCTCAAGACGCTATTTCTCCAGCAAAAGCGTTGGAATTATTAAAAGAAGGGAACCAACGTTTTACAGCAAAACAGCAAGTAGAGCGTGATCTAAACCTTCAAGTTGAACAAACCAGTACCGGGCAATTTCCTTTTGCAACCGTATTGAGTTGTATCGATTCTCGCGTTCCTGCAGAATTAGTTTTCGATCAAGGAATTGGCGATATTTTTAGTGTCAGAATTGCCGGTAATTTTGTTAACTCGGACATTCTAGGGAGTATGGAGTTTGCTTCTAAACTTGCAGGAACTAAACTTATTTTAGTTTTAGGACACACTGCATGTGGCGCAGTCAAAGGAGCTTGCGATCACGCAGAATTAGGGAATCTAACAGCAATGTTAGGCAAAATAGCGCCTGCAGTAGAAGCGGTTACAGAACCGGCAGCAGCATCAGATAGAACTTCTGCTAACATTGATTTTGTCAATGCAGTAGGAACTAAAAATGTGGCCTTAACCATTGAACGTATTCGCGAAGAAAGTCCAGTACTTGCAGAAATGGAGCAAGCTGGCGAAATTCAGATCGTTGGTGGAATGTACGACATTGCTACAGGACAAGTCAACTTTCTTTAAAGCGAACTAACATACGCTTTTAATCGCGTTTGAATTAAATCGGTCCATCCGGTTTGCATAGACTCACGGCTAAATTCTTCCATCTCTGGAAACGGAGAAAGAATAGTGGCCGTGAGTTTTAGTATACAGCCTTTTGGGCTAGAAGAGATTTCAAAAACAGCCTCTGAATCCTCTGGATATTCTTTGTATTGCCACCCTAAACACAGTTTTTCTTGTATGATCACTTCTCTGACCTCCCACTGGTGGGTAAAGGTCTTGTTGTTGTATTGAAAGGCAAAAAAAGTTTTAAAACCCCTTGTTGGCTCAAAAGAAGTCAATGCTGCAAAAAACCATTTTTGCATATGTTCGAGTTGGGTAAGATACTTCCACATAAGTGGTGGGGATACTTCAAATTCTTGTTGAATACTAATGTTGTTGTTTGATGTCATGATGTAGGTCTTTTGTAAAAGGTACAAAATTTAGACTACAGCTATTTCAAGGTCGTTTCTACCAAGAAAAGCATGACAATAAACAAAGGAAAACCCAAGATGAAAATAAAGTAATAAGGAGTAATAATTTTAGGATAAAGTATTTTGTAACTCAATAAAAAAAAGTAAATTTGCATCCTGTTTAGAACAAGCAGTTAAAAAAACGATTATGTCAAGAGTTTGTGAAATTAGTGGAAAACGCGCACAATTTGGAAACAATGTTTCAAAAGCGTTAAATAGAACAAGACGTAGATTTGAGGTGAACTTAATCAAAAAGCGTTTTTATATTCCAGAAGAAGATAAGTGGATTACCTTAAAGGTATCAACTTCAGTATTAAAGACCATTAACCGTAAAGGGATTGCAGCTGTCTTAAAAGAAGCTAAAGTCCAAGGCGCTTTATAAAATATAGATCATGGCAAAGAAAGGAAACCGCGTTCAAGTAATTTTAGAATGTACAGAGCATAAAGCTTCTGGACAAGCAGGAACGTCTCGTTACATTACAACAAAAAACAAGAAGAACACACCAGATCGTTTGGAGATTAAAAAATTCAACCCGATCTTGAAAAAAATGACTGTTCACAAAGAAATTAAATAGTTATGGCAAAGAAATCAGTAGCAACATTACAGACCGGCTCAAAGCGTTTAACAAAAGCCATCAAGATGGTAAAAAAGGGGGATGCAACATCTTACTCTTTCGTTGAAACAATCATCGCTCCAGATAAAGCAAACGATTGGTTGAGCAAACAATAAAATAACTATTTCATATAGTAATAAAGAAAAGCTACTTTTACAGTAGCTTTTTTTATACCAACACATGAGCATTTTAGGGAAACTATTTTCGGGTAACGATGAACAATTAGACAAGGGTTTAGCCACGACTAAAAAATCCTTCTTCTCAAAACTGAGTACCGCAGTTGCAGGACGTTCTACCGTTGATGTAGACGTACTCGATGATCTTGAAGAAGTGCTTATCACTGCAGATGTTGGAGTGCCAACAACCTTAAAAATCATTGCCGCAATTGAAAGTCGTGTTGCGAAGGATAAATACTTGGGGACAGAGGATTTACGCAAGATTCTACAAGAAGAAATTTTAACGATCTTAGCTGCCCAAGAAAAAGAAACTGATTTTTCTTTTGATAAAAACTATCCCAATAGTCCGCATGTCATTATGGTTGTGGGTGTAAACGGTGTAGGGAAAACAACCACCATAGGTAAACTTGCCCATCAATTTACACAAGCAGGTAAAAAGGTGGTATTAGGCGCAGCAGACACCTTTCGTGCTGGTGCGATAGATCAATTACAAGTATGGGCAGATCGAACAAATGTTCCTTTGGTCAAGCAAGAAATGGGGAGTGACCCAGCATCTGTCGCCTTTGATACTTTACAGTCTGCAGTTAGTCAAAAAGCAGATATTGTTTTAATCGATACGGCAGGGCGTCTTCACAATAAAGTCAATTTGATGAATGAGTTGACTAAAGTGAAACGGGTGATGGATAAAATCGTTCCTGAAGCTCCACATGAAGTGCTTTTAGTACTCGACGGTTCAACAGGTCAAAACGCTTTTGAACAAGCGAAGCAATTTACTGCTGCAACAGAAGTTACTGCACTTGCCATCACTAAACTAGACGGGACTGCTAAAGGCGGTGTTGTGATGGGAATTTCTGATCAATTTAATATTCCCGTAAAATTTATAGGAGTAGGAGAAGGGATTGAAGACTTAAAAATCTTTAATAGCCCAGCTTTTGTTCACTCCTTTTTTAATTAAAGCTTATGAAAGTATTTTTGAAGTCCCTACTTGGACTAACCCTTCTTGCTGTTGTTGTTTTTGTCATGGGACCCACTGTTGATGCTCCCGTTATCAATAAACCTTTACCAGAATTATCGATTGAAATAAACGCTTTACCCCAATGGGTGAAAAAGCAAAACGATGCTTTTCCAAACATCAAACCCGGGAATGAATCCGAAGTCATTTTCGCAGATTCCATTCCGCAAAAAACAAAATACGCCATCGTTTATCTTCACGGATTTTCTGGGAGTACTGCAGATGGAGGGCCTGTTCACAAAGAAGTTGCAGCTGCTTTAGGGGCGAATATTTATTTACCAAGGTTGTACGATCACGGTCTTGATACCCAAGAAGGTTTAGCGAATTATACCGGCGAGAAATCCCTAGATTCGGCAAGAGAAGCTTTGGCCGTAGGCCATCTACTGGGCGAAAAAGTGATTCTAATGGGAACCTCTACTGGCTGTACCCTTGCACTTGCACTAGCTGCACAACATCCAGAGTTAGCTGCACTTGTACTTTATGCGCCTAATATTAGAATTAACCACCCTTTAGACTTTGTGGCGACCCTGCCATGGGGCTTGCAAATTGTGCGTCAAGTTGAAGGAGGTGAGTATCACAATGTGGCTAACAGTATTCCAGAAAAAACACAGTTTTGGACCATGCGTTATCGTTTAGAAGCGGTAGTTCACATGCAGAAATTATTAGAAACTGCAATGATCCCTGAGACTTTTGAAAAGGTTACTGTTCCTGTCTTTTCAGGTTATTATTACAAAGATGAAACAGCACAAGACCCTACCGTTTCTGTTGCTGCCATGCGACAAATGTTTAAAGCATTAGGCACCCCAGAAAACTTAAAAGAAGAAAAGGCCTTTCCAAACACTGGCGCTCATGAAATAGCGAGTGATTTAGTGTCAAATAACCATGAGGGGGTTAGAGAAGCTACCCTATCATTTTTAAACCGTATTTTAAACTAATGCGTACAAAGACGACCAAACAGAATAAGATCAATGTCATCACCCTGGGGTGTTCTAAGAATATTTACGATTCAGAAGTATTGATGGGACAACTCAAAGCCAGTGGCAAAGACGTGGTCCATGAAGAAGAGGGGAATATCGTTGTAATCAATACCTGTGGTTTTATTGATAATGCCAAAGAAGAATCGGTCAATACGATTTTAGACAATATCAAGCGAAAAGAAGCAGGGGAACTCGATAAGGTTTTTGTAACAGGTTGCTTAAGCGAAAGATACAAGCCAGATCTGCAGGAAGAAATTCCGCAAGTGGATCAATATTTTGGAACGAGTGAATTACCTCAATTGTTAAAAGCACTTGAGGCCGATTATAAGCATGAACTTTTAGGAGAGCGAATCACGACTACGCCAAAAAACTATGCTTATTTTAAAATTTCTGAAGGCTGTGATCGCCCTTGTTCGTTTTGTGCTATCCCGCTTATGCGCGGAAAACACCGTTCTACTCCCATAGAGGATTTAGTGACTCAGGCAGAAAATCTGGCTAGAGATGGTGTAAAAGAATTGATCTTGATTGCCCAGGATTTGACTTATTACGGTTTAGATATTTATAAAAAACGCAATCTCGCTGAACTACTTGAAGCCCTTGTTAAAGTAGAAGGAATCGAATGGATTCGTATGCATTATGCTTTCCCAACTGGCTTTCCCATGGATGTGCTTGAAGTGATGAAGCGGGAGCCTAAAGTGTGTAATTATCTTGATATTCCTTTACAGCACATTACTGATAGTGTTTTGAAATCAATGCGTCGTGGGACGACAAAACAAAAGACAACTCAGTTGCTCAAAGACTTTAGAGCTGCGGTACCAGGAATTACTTTACGCACAAGTTTAATTGTGGGCTATCCAGGAGAAACAGAAGCAGACTTTGAAGAATTAAAAGCTTGGGTAAAAGAAATGCGTTTTGAGCGTTTAGGTTGTTTTACCTATTCTCACGAAGAAAACACCCACGCCTTCGAACTCGAAGACGATGTTCCAGAAGAAGAGAAACAGCGCCGTTCTGCAGAGATTATGGAAGTGCAATCACAAATTTCTTGGGAGTTAAACCAAGAAAAAGTTGGGAACACTTACCGCTGTATTATCGACCGTAAAGAGGGCAATTATTTTGTTGGTAGAACAGAAATGGATTCGCCAGATGTGGATAATGAAGTTTTAGTGGACGCATCAAAATATTACCTCAAGCAGGGGGAATTTGTGACCGTTAAAATCACTGAGGCTGCCGACTTTGACCTTTATGCAGAACCAATCAATTAATTGGTTAGTACCAACTCATTTGTTTTAACAATCTCTGGTAAGTTAGAGAGGTCGTACTGATATAGTACTCCTTCGCCAACAACGATCGCACTAGGAAAGTCAACAATGATATCATAGGCAAAAGGAATGTTGTCTGTTGATAGAACGTTGGGTTCTTCGCGATTACTTACATCGATTACCTTTAAACCTGCCGAACCATCACAAACCAATAAGTAATCCTCGTGAATGGCTAATCCATGTGGATTAAACATCACTTGTCGTGCAACTACACTGAGTTCTTCTGGATTGCGGATATCGATAATCTGTAGCTCATTTGTTTCAGTAAAACAATTGGTTCCACCTCTAAGGGTGACATAAGCATAGTTTTCATCAGCGACAACAGGGTCACAGCTTCTAAAGTGTTGTATGCTGTTGAGGTAATTTGGATTGTCTGGGCTGGCAACATCATACATCAACATTCCAGTGGTGGAGCCTACAAAAAGCAGGTCGTTTAATTGGAATAAAGTTTCTGCTTGGGTACCAGTATCCAAACGTGCAACGCGGCTGGGTTGATAGTTGTCTCCAATCGAGAACAGCACCAATTCATTGAAATTGATGGTGTATAAATAACGACCGATGGGTAAAAAACGCGTCATAGATCCAGCGGTAGAAACTTCGTTAAAACCGTCTGCTTGAACAGTAGTAGTTGCTTCTGCAAAAGCTGAGTCTTCCAATCTTAAATACATGATTTGTTCTTCCAAAGGTTCTTGTCTAATTTCAACCTCCCAGCCTGTTACAATCCCCCGACTTTCGTCAATAGATTCATATTGGGTGTAAGCATAACTTTCTTCTGAGCGTGATGCGGTATCAATTGTTCTGTATGGATTGTAATAAAATACATCTTCTACGGTGAAATCTTCGATCAAATCTGGTTGAGTAACATCACTGATGTTAAAAACGACTAAAGCAGAAAACATGTCACTGTAGAGGTGATCGTCGATAATACTTAGGTCTAATGATCCCGGGATATTGATAAAGTGAAGATTTACTGGAGCAGCAGGATTACTGTTGTCTACCACATGTACCCCTTCATTGGGTTTATTGATGAAGATGTAGTTTTGATAGGTAACGATCTTCCCCGCTTCTGCATAATCTTTTGGAGATTCGACGGTTACTTTTGCGGCGAGTTGGCTAGTAGTTTCATATTGTGGGACAAAATAAGCTACATCCACCATTTCACGGTCATCAAGCACCTCGTCTTTAAATAAGCTACAGGAGGCCAACAGTAAACAAAAACCGAGGCAACTCATCTTCAAAAAATCAAATCTTTTCATTTGGGTTGTTTTAATGGATTCTAGCAAAATTTATGCCACGACCTACATAAAAATGGCGTTGACCAACCATAATTTCCCGTTTTCCCAAAAATTTCTATAGAGTACATTATCAACTAAATAAACGACAGTACCTGCACCATAGCGTTCTGAACCAAACAATAGCGATTCGCTTTGCAGCTTAACGGCTTTATCACCGCTAAAGCCAGCATGCGGTTGAATCCCTTTACTCAAATAAGCTGCTGTCCCATAATTATCCAATAATTCATAGGCAGTGGCAGAAGTTTTAAGCGTGAAATAGTTGTTGTTATATCCAGTTGCTAATGGGTGAGTAGCATCTACAGTTGCTTTGTAGATACTTCCATAAATGGATGAGCGAATGTTTTCTCTTTCGCGATCTCCGTAAGCAATCTCTTTATCGTTCTCTTGACTTGATTTTTTCTTTAAAGAAAGCTGTTCGTGATTGGCAAAACTGCTAACAGCGTTGCCTATTGCGACGATTCGACCTCCTTTTTTGGTCCATTGTGCAAGGGCGTTTTTTCCTGCTTGATCAATTAGATTTCCGTAGTATCCAGAAGGGATAATCAAGACATTTAGGTCTTGAAGGAAACTTTCGTTTAAACGATCTTCACTCAATTGCATTAATGGGTAGCCTAATTGTTGTTCAAAGAAGTGCCAGATTTCTCCATAACTCGCTGGGGTTGCACGATCACTTTTTAAAATCCCGATTTTTTTATTGTCAATAAAGCGCATTTTATTTGACCCTAAGTCTGGACCCTCATCAGAAAATCCAGAGGCGAGAGAATGCATGGGCTGTTGGGTTGTTTTGACAATTTCTTCAATGGTTCCCGCTAGATCTGCCTGCTGTCTATTTTCACCTTTTAAGACAAAAACACTTCCTCTTTCCCAGCGTTTTCCGCCATTTGTTAAAGGTTCTTGATTGTAATACACCCTGAGATTTGCTTTGATGAGCGCGGCTAATAACTTACCGTCCTCTATGCTTTTTCTTTCCGTCGCATAGGCATAAGCATTTGGATCAATACTAGTAGTAGATGCTTCTTGATTATAAGAAACAGTCTTTAAGCTTTGATTTGTTGCCACTGCTTTTAATCCATGGGCAAAAGGCAATGACCAAGAAGTGATGTCATAGGTCAATGAATCTGAATAAAAGGTTTTAGGTTCAAACAGTGCTTGAACCAAATTGTTCTTTTTCCCTGTTCCGTCAATTACTAAGGCCGAAGGAGAAAAAGTTGTATTCTTTGTTTTTTGACTACTGTATTCTACACCTTTAATGCTTGTACGCTGGGCTAATTTCTTTAACGGAATTTGATGCGCTTCCATCAAGGCGGCTAGGGTCGCGATTTTGTCTTCTTGTCCTTCAAGAACATAAGCTTTGTACGTATTGTTTTTTCTCGCATGGTAGGCTTGAAACTCTTGATTGAGTTTTTGAACATTATTATAGGCCACTTCAACGGTAGATAGTCCGCTTGTGTAGTGGTGAGCAATACGATCCTTTAAACTTAACACATCGCCAACACTGTTTAAAATCCCCAATCCTGCGCGACCGCTTCCGCCTTGTTCATAGGTCATTCCTATCGCTCCATTAAACATGGGGTAAGTGTCTCCATAACCTGGATATAATAAGTCAAAGACATCATCAGTAAAATACAACCAGCCTTCTTTGTCAAAATATTTAGCGTGATTTTTAGCGATGGTTACTTGAAAGTCTCTTTGAAAGTTTGTTAAAATCTCATGGTAAGGTTCTACTGCTGGCGCAAAATAGTAGGGACTATCGACTCCTTGTTCATGAAAATCTACATGAATTTGTGGCATCCACGAAAGGTAGTGCGGTAGCCGCTGCTGGCTCTCTACTTGGCTTAACCAAGCCCAGTCTCTGTTAAGGTCGTGATAGTAATGGTTGTATCTGCCTCCTGGCCAGTCTTCATAGTGTTCATTGGCTTTTGGATCAATATTAAAAGGAGTGCTTTTGACTTGATTGTACCAGTTGACATAGCGATCTCTTCCATCTGGATTGATACATGGATCCATGATAACGACAAGCTTTTCTAACCATGCTTGTTTTTCTGTCACTAGGGTATGGAGGGTTTTGAGTGCTGCTTCTGTACTAGTCGATTCATTTCCGTGAACATTGTAACTAAGCCAAACAACGCTAAATTCTTTCCCGCTTTCTGGGGTTCCCGTTTCATAGCCTATACTTCTTAAATGATCCTTTCTCAAGGTCTCAAGTTGCGCTAGATTCTCTGCAGAAGAAAGATAAACCAGTTGTAGGGTTCTGTTTTCATAGGTTTTCCCATAAGACTCTGTTAATGCAAGAGAGGAATTTTTGGCTACATGCTTAACATAGTCAATCACTTGGTGATGACGGGTGAATTGTGTGCCTAATTCATAGCCTAAAAATTCTTCTGGGGATTGTAGCTGTGCTTCTCCATTAAAATAGAATAGTAGAGCAAGGAGCGAGAGTATTTTTTTTATCGTTTTCATGTATAGGGGTAAAGATATAATTTCTCTTATATCTTTTTTATTCTGAAGAGATGGAATATCTTTAACAGAATAAAATATTGCTATGGCATTAACCCGTATTCCTTATCGAAATACAGGCTATTTTTCTCCTTTAATTTGCGACCTAATCGAAGGACACCCAGCTCTTGAGACATTGATTTCTGGTCCAGTTCAGTTAGGGCAATTTGAGAAACAAATTGAAGCAAAGCAAAAGCAGTATCCTTTATCAACACGTAAAACATTAGTAAAGGAGTTACAGCTGCAATACCAAGATTTCCCCCAAACAAACATGGTAGAGGCGCAGCTTTCGCTTTTAGCAAAAGACAGCACTTTTACCATTACAACGGGGCATCAGCTTAACTTGTTTACAGGCCCATTGTACTTTTTTTATAAGATCATCTCGACGATCAATCTATGTAAGCAGCTAAAGCAAAAGTATCCTCAATTTAAC
Source organism: Candidatus Arcticimaribacter sp. (assembly GCA_039768455.1). Lineage (GTDB taxonomy): Bacteria > Bacteroidota > Bacteroidia > Flavobacteriales > Flavobacteriaceae > Arcticimaribacter. Next base: position 7,536 of record JBDNAJ010000123.1, on the reverse strand, counting down.
TTTCTCCCTGTCTACTGGATGGCGACAGAAGACCACGATTTTGAAGAGATTTCCTTTTTTCATTTTCAAGGAAGGAAAATACAATGGAGTCAGGAAAGTCAGGGTCCAGTAGGGCGTTTGTCTTTGGGGTCTTTGTCCCCTTTGTTGGATCTTTTTGAGCAATCTATAGGGCAAACAGATCGCGCCAAAGATTTAAAAGCATTAATTCATTCAACCTATCGCAGTGCAGATACTTTAGCAGAAGCAACCCAAAAGTTGGTGCATCATTTTTTTGCCGAAGAGGGTCTGCTTATTCTCGATGCAGATAGAAAAGCATTAAAAGAATGCTTTATCCCGCAAATTAAGAATGATTTGGAACATGCTTATTGCCATACAGCAGTAGAAGATACTATCGCAAAAATTAAAGCGGAGTACAATCAAGACTATACTCCTCAAGTTAATCCACGCCAAGTCAATTTGTTTTATTTAACCGATGATTTACGCGAGCGTATCGAGCGAACATCCACGGGCTATATTACCACAGAAACAAAGACTACTTTTACGAAAGAAGCACTTTGGGCAGAAGTTGAAAATCATCCAGAGCGATTTTCACCAAATGTTTTAATGCGTCCCTTATACCAAGAAGTGATTTTACCCAACCTTTGCTATATCGGTGGGGGCGGAGAGATTGCTTACTGGTTAGAACTCAAGCAGTATTTTGAAAAAGAAGCCGTGCCATTTCCGTTGCTTTTGTTGCGTAATTCTGCTGTATTAACAAGCCGCAAAACAGCTAAAAAAATCAGTCGTTTAGATTTGACAAAAGAAGAATTGTTTCTAAAACGCAATGCTTTAATCAATAAAAAAATTCGTCAAATCAGTAACATTGATTTAGATCTTCAGTTCTTAAAAGAAAAGCTAGAAGAGCAATTTGATTACCTATCGACTTTAGTCGAGAAGACAGACCCATCTTTTGAAGGAACGGTAAAAGCCCAAAAGCAAAAACAGTTCAATGGGATAGACGCCCTTGAAAAGCGACTGCTCAATGCACAAAAGAAAAAGTTAGTCGATCATGTGCAACGTCTTACCCTTTTACACGAAGCGGTTTTTCCAAATAATTCCCTTCAAGAACGACAAGCGAACTTCTTTGAGTTTTATTTAGCTCATGGAGACAATTTACTCCCTTTATTGTTTCAACATTTGGATCCACTAAAACTAGAATTTAGGTGGATTCAATTAGCAGAATAATTGTTGAAAATCTTTTCTGTGGGAGTTTTCCTAGCTGCTGAATAGTTGTATTTTTGTGCATGGAAGAAAAAGTACTGATCCTAGACTTTGGATCACAATACACCCAATTGATCGCCCGCCGTGTTCGCGAGCTCTTTATTTACTGTGAAATACACCCTTATAACAATCCACCCAAAGACGTTAGCCCTTTTAAGGCTGTGATTCTTTCTGGGTCTCCTTACTCTGTTAGAGCCGAAGATGCACCGCATCCAGACCTTGAACAGATTAGGTCAAAAAAGCCTTTACTGGCCGTGTGTTATGGGGCACAATATTTGGCGCATTTTTCTGGAGGAAAAGTAAGTCCTTCTGCAACAAGAGAATACGGGCGTGCAAACTTATCTTCTATCACAGAAAACAGCGACCTATTTGCAGGAATTGAAATTGGGAGTCAAGTGTGGATGAGCCACAGTGATACCATTAAAGAATTACCCACAAATGGGGTGAAATTAGCCAGTACTTCAGATGTTGAAAATGCAGCTTACCGCATAGATGGTGAAGATACTTATGCGATTCAATTCCATCCAGAAGTGTATCACTCTACCGATGGAAAACAGTTATTAGAAAACTTCTTAGTCAATATTGCTAGTGTAAAACAAGATTGGACTCCAGACTCTTTTGTCAATATGACCATTGAGAATTTAAGAAAGCAAATAGGAGAAGAAAAAGTTATTTTAGGCCTTTCTGGGGGGGTAGATTCTACCGTAGCTGCAGTCTTATTGCATCAAGCAATTGGGGATCAACTCACCTGTATCTTTGTCAACAACGGCTTGTTGCGCAAGGATGAATTCTCGAGTGTATTAGAACAGTACAACGGGATGGGTCTAAATGTTAAAGGAGTAGACGCAAGCGAGCTGTTTTTAACTAAACTCGCTGGAGTTTCTGATCCAGAAAAAAAGCGAAAAGTTATCGGGAATACCTTTATCGATGTTTTTGACGATGAGTCAAAGAAAATTGATGGTGCCACCTGGTTAGCACAAGGCACGATTTATCCAGATGTGATCGAATCCATCTCGGTAAACGGCCCATCTGCCACCATTAAATCGCATCACAATGTGGGCGGTTTACCAGATTATATGCAACTTAAAATCGTCGAGCCATTGCGCATGCTCTTTAAAGATGAGGTGCGCAGGGTAGGGAAGAGTTTAGGTATAGATCAAGAATTATTAGGCAGACATCCTTTTCCTGGACCAGGTTTAGCGATTCGAATTTTAGGTGACATCACCCCAGAAAAAGTAGCCATGTTACAAGAAGTCGATGCCATTTATGTGCAAGGCTTAAAAGATGCAGGCTTGTATAATGATGTCTGGCAAGCTGGTGCTATCTTGTTGCCAGTCAATAGTGTAGGAGTGATGGGAGATGAACGCACTTATGAAAAATGTGTGGCACTTCGCGCAGTAACTTCTACAGATGGGATGACCGCAGACTGGGTGAATTTACCCTATGAATTCCTACAAAAAACCTCTAACGATATCATCAATAAAGTAAAAGGGGTGAATCGCGTGGTGTATGACATAAGTTCTAAGCCACCCGCAACCATCGAATGGGAATAATTGTTGATATTGCATAAGACATGAGAGCGCTTGTATTTATTTTTAGTTTCCTTTTTGTTTTTATGGCCTTCGGCCAAAACGAACCCGAAAGATTTCTTACACATAAAGTGAAGAAGAAAGAGACCCTCTATGGTCTTGCCCGTAAATACAATATCACCATCGAGCAGATAAATGAGTTCAATCCTGTGGTTCAAAAAATAGGCTTGAAAAAGAGAATGCAACTCAAGATCCCCGTTTATCCTGTCATTGAAGCGCCTAAAGCAGTTCCGTTAAAAGAAGGTTTAGTCAAATATTTGGTGCTGCCTAAAGAAACCAAATGGCGTTTAGCCTATCGTTATGGGATTACCATTCAGGAATTAGAATCCCTTAATCCGCAAATCCTAGACGGACTTAAGGTTGGGCAAGAAATTGTCATTCCTAAAAGAACTGTAGAAGAGACAAAAGCCCTTGAAGAGTCGTTTAATTATTACAAGGTAAAACCAAAAGAAGGTTTTTATCGCCTAGAAAAAAAGTTAGGGGTAACAGAAGCAGATCTTATAGAGCTCAATCCCACACTTCCTATCACAGGATTACAAGAAGGAATGATCCTTAAAATTGCTCCTCAAAATACAGGTGACCTTAAGATTGAAGACGATTTGTTAATCGAAAAAGTTCGATTAGAAGATTCTACTTTTAACGACAAAAGCATTAAAATCGCTGCGTTTTTACCCTTCAAGTCTGCTTCAATTGAATTCGATTCTATTGAAAAAACTACTGCTTTATTAAAAAAGCGGAACCTGCATACCATTGCTTTAGATTTTTATATGGGAATGGCGCTTGCAGTTGAAAAAGCAGATTCTTTAGGGATAGCGGTTGAACTCAATGTGATGGACTCTCAAAATAAAAAAGAGAAGATTCAAGAACTGGCTGAGGCAACAGATTGGACCGGAGTGCAAACAGTCATTGGGCCTTTAATTCCGTCAAATTTTGACTTTGCCGCTCAATTACCTGCATTGAGTGATCTAGCGATGGTGGCGCCCTTGTCTTCAAAGACGGTTCAACAAAGAGAAAATGTATATCAATCGGTAAGCCCGCTCGCCTCAATTAGAGATAAGATGGTGGCTTATCTATCACAAATCATCGACACCACACAAAATGTGGTGATTATTGCAGATACCCTCAATGCAGCTTATGTAAAGCGATTAGAAGAAAAGTATCCTTTTGCACATCGGGTTAGACCAGAAGCTGGTGGATTTGTGATGCCAGATTTAATCGATTCGTTGTTAATCGATTCCCTGCCCAATAAAGTGGTTTATGAATCTCAAGATTTAAACTTAACCGCAAACGTAATTTCACTCTTAAATTCTCAAGTGTCAAAAGACAGGGATGTACAATTGTTTACGACCCTTCGCACGCCCATCTATGAAAATGATAATATCTCAAGAAAACATTTAGGGAATTTGCGGTTTACTTATCTCAATGGGAAGCACCCTATCGAAGGGGCTAGAAGGGCAGCCTTTAAAAGAGCTTATCAAGAAAGATTTGGGGATTTTCCCTCAAAAGAAGCATTTAGGGCCTATGATGTTAGCCTGGATGTTATTTTGCGTTTAGCTTATCAAGAGCGTATTTATATTCCTACAATCGGAGAGACAGATTATATCGAGAATCGATTTAATTATGCAGAAGCGCCACAAGCCGGTTATCAAAATGTAGGCTTTTATCTTTTACAGCATCAAGGGTATGATATTGTGGAAATTAAGAAATAGCCAGTGGGGCATCAAAAACACGAATACTTTTTGTATTTTTGAGTCCGGTAAATAAGAACCCTTTCAAAATAACCGGATGTCACAAACCAAATATATTTTTGTCACTGGAGGAGTAAGTTCCTCACTAGGAAAAGGAATCATCGCTGCTTCTTTAGCGAAGCTTCTACAAGCACAAAAATACAGTGTAACCATTCAAAAATTTGATCCCTATCTCAATGTAGATCCAGGGACCCTTAATCCTTATGAGCACGGAGAATGTTTCGTGACTGATGATGGAGCAGAAACTGATTTAGATTTAGGGCACTATGAGCGCTTTTTAAATGTGCGCACTTCTCAAGCGAATAATGTGACTACTGGAAGAGTTTACCAAAGCGTGATTGAAAAAGAACGTCGCGGAGAATTTCTAGGAAAAACAGTTCAAGTTATTCCACATATCACAAACGAGATCAAACACCGTATGATGTTGCTCGGTGAGAGTGGAGAATACGATATTATTATTACAGAAATCGGTGGAACCGTTGGGGATATTGAGTCCCTTCCTTATATCGAATCTGTACGTCAATTGGTCTGGGAATTAGGGGAAGAAAATGCAATGGTTATTCATTTAACCTTAATTCCTTTCTTATCTGCAGCGGGAGAGTTAAAAACAAAACCCACCCAGCACTCTGTTAAAACATTGATGGAAAGCGGGGTAAAAGCAAATGTGTTAGTTTGTCGTACAGAGCATCCTATTTCTGACGATATCCGCCGCAAGCTCGCCCTATTCTGTAATGTTAAGCAAGAGGCAGTAATCGAATCGATTGATGCAGAAACCATCTATGATGTTCCTTTGCTAATGCAAAAGGAGGGCTTAGATAAGGTTGTTTTGGATACCTTAAAATTACCTATTCCAGCAAATGCAGATCTCGATCAATGGAAAGGCTTTTTAGCCAAATATAAAAACCCAAAACAAACCATAAATATTGGCTTAATTGGGAAGTATGTAGAGTTGCAAGATTCTTATAAATCCATCCTTGAAGCGATTATTCATGCAGGAGCGGTCAATGAAACTAAGGTAAAAGTTCATTCCATTCATTCTGAATATCTAGATGAAAATGATGTAGCTGAAAAGCTAAAAGGTTTAGATGGAGTAATCGTTGCACCTGGTTTTGGAGAACGAGGAATTCAAGGAAAAATAGAAGCGATTCGCTATGTGCGCGAAAATAAAATTCCGTTTTTAGGAATATGTTTAGGGATGCAAATGGCGGTGATTGAGCACGCCAGGAATGTAGTGGGCTTGAAGGAAGCTAATTCTACAGAAATGCAAGAAGATTGTGCCGAACCAGTAATCTCGATCATGGAAGAGCAAAAACATATCGAAGACAAAGGGGGCACCATGCGTTTAGGAGCGTGGAAATGTCAGTTAGAAAAAGATTCTTTGGCACATCAAATTTACCAAAGCGAGGCAATAGAAGAGCGCCATCGTCATCGTTATGAATTTAATGATGCTTATCGTGAAACAATTGAAAAACACGGGTTAAAAGCGACTGGAATTAATCCTGAAACAGGATTGGTTGAGGTGGTGGAGAATCCAGAACACCCTTGGTTTATAGGGGTGCAATATCACCCAGAATACAAAAGTACTGTGTTGGATCCTCATCCGTTGTTTGTGCATTTTATACAAGCAGCGCTCACCAACTTCAACACCAAATAAAAATTTATGGAAGAGAAAAAATTTGATCCCTATCAGTTAGTAGGATTTATCTTAATTGCTTTGATTATGACCTGGATGTTGATGAATCAACAACCAGTAGAAGAAGTTGCCGAAACAGAAGCAACCACAACAACACAAGCCGAACTAGTGGCAGAAGTAGCGGTGGTGCAAAATGATTCTGTACAACGCATTGAATTGCAAAACAACTTTGGTTCTTTTGCAGATTTAGTACAAGCGAGAGAAGCTGATGAGGTAAGCCTTGAAAACGAAGTGCTTTCTTTTGTCTTTTCGACTAAAGGGGGACAAATGACTCTTACGCATCTAAAAGGCTATACCAATTATTTAGGAGAGCCATTAAATTTAGTGGCAAACAATCAAGACATCAACTTTAGTTTTACCACCCTAGACGGTAGAACCCTGAATACAGCCGATCTTTATTTTACTCCAGAGTTAACCGAAGCAAATGGTCAAAACGTTTTAATGCTTAAAGCAGCACTCAATCAAAATCAGTGGGTTGCTTTTCGATATGCTTTATCGCCGAATGATTTTATGGTCGACTTTTCCATTCGTTCTAGCGGGATGCAAGGGGTGATTAATCAAAATATAGACCAGAATCTAAGTTGGGATTTAAAAGCATTTCGCAATTCGAGAAGTGTAGAATATGAAAATCGTTATACAGAACTCACTTATGGTTATGAAGGGGAAAAAGTAAATGAATTGTCGATTACTGGAGAAGATGAAGAGCAGTTAGAAGATGTGCAATGGATTGGTTATAAACAACATTTCTTTAATTCTATTTTGATTCCTTCAACTTCAATTGAAACAGCAGAGATAACATCTGAAAGTCTAGTAGAATCAGAAGACAAAGCACAAGTATTTACAAAGCAATATCATTCGTCTTTCCCATTGAAGAGTACGGGTGAATTAGCGCATTCCTTTCAGTGGTATTTTGGTCCTTCAGAATACAAGACTTTAGCGCAATACGAATTAGGGATTGAAAAAAGCATCAACTTTGGTTGGGGGATATTTGGATGGATTAACAAGTCGATCTTTATTCCATTATTTGGCTTTTTAAGTTCCTTCTTACCCTTTGGCGTAGCCATTATTATTATGACGATAATTGTGCGTTTAGCCATGTCGCCAGTGACCTATAAATCTTATGTTTCTCAAATTAAGATGAAGGTGCTTAAACCAGAGGTAGATGAAATCACAAAAAAGCACAAAGACGATGCGGTAAAACGCCAGCAAGAAACCATGGCTTTATACAATAAAGCGGGTGCAAACC
>JBDNAJ010000022.1:0-12751 GCA_039768455.1 Candidatus Arcticimaribacter sp. | reverse complement strand
TACCTGTTTCCTTACGGTCGCAGGAGCCTTTAACCATGGAGACTTACCTTAGTTATGTCAAAAAACATCATCCATTTGTAAAACAGGCCCAATTAAAACTTACAGAAAGCGAAGTAAAACTGCTAAAGCAAAGAGGTGAATTTGACCCAAAATTGAGCTTTGACCAAAAACAAAAAACCTTTAATGGCACTACCTATTACAAAAAAGAAGAAGCTAGGCTTAGTATTCCTTCTTACTATGGGATTACCCTTGATGCAACAATGCAACAAGCAGAGGGAAACTATTTAAATCCTGAAAATACAGTTAGTGGAGAGCGACTACTAGGAGTAGGAGCTTCAATCGAACTGGGGCGGGGTCTACTCTCTAACCCCAGACAAACCGTATTAAAACAAGCAAAATTATTTACTCAGCAAGCCAAAGAAGAAAACGCACTTGAGATTAATGAGATATTAACTGCCGCTTCTCATTCTTATCTAGATTGGTATAAAAACTATCTCGTATATAAAATCTTTGATCAATTTGTTTCAAACGCAAAATTTCGCTTTGAAGGGGTGAAAATAAGAATGGAAAACGGTGATCTAGCGTTAATCGATACCATCGAAGCTAGAATCGCTTACAATCAAAGGCGTTTAGATAGAGAAAATGCACACTTAGAATGGCAAAAAAAAGCCCTTAATGCATCTAATTATCTGTGGATAGAACAAGAGGCTGTTGTAATTAATGAAACCCTATACCCAGAAGTAAACGAGGAAAAGTTTTTTCAACGTTATACAACAGATACCATAATCATTGAAAACCACCCTAAATTACGCGCCTTAGGTTTTAAACAAAACAAAATGCTTTTAGAACAACGTTTGCAAAGAAACAACTTGCTCCCTCAAGTGAGCTTACATTATCAATGGCTATCAGAGAATAACCCTTTGAGTCAAATCAACTTTGCCTTAGACCCCGCAAACAACACTACCGGTCTTAAAATATCTTACCCCCTATTTCTTCGTAAAGAAAGGGCGAATGTGAAAATAGCTGCCCTAAAATTAAAAGATATAGAATGGGAACAAACCCAAAGTCTTTTGTCGCTTAAGAATAAAATAAAAGCCTTATACATTCAAAAAGAAAGACTCAAAAAGCAAAAAAAAATTGCCTTAAATGTAGTAACAGATTACCAACTTCTTTTAGAGGGAGAAAAACAAAAATTTGAAGCTGGAGAAAGTTCTCTTTTCTTAGTTAATATGAGGGAATCAAAATTAATTAAAGCAATATTAAAATCGATTTCTCTCGACATCGCACAAAAAAAAGCAGAAATCACTTATTACTATGCGGTGAATTTTGATCCATTAGCACAGGGATAATCGAGTAGGTTGCTTGCCAAAAGGAGATATAAAAATAAAGTGAAGGGCAAAAAAAAAACAGTTAGCACATAAAAGTGTAACTGTTTAATGTAATGTGATCGCGATAGGATTCGAACCTATGACCGTCTGCTTAGAAGGCAGATGCTCTATCCAGCTGAGCTACGCGACCAAAGATTTCAATTGTCGGGGTGGCAGGATTCGAACCTGCGACCTCCTGCTCCCAAAGCAGGCGCGATGACCGGGCTACGCTACACCCCGAGGGGGGAAATTCAATATAAAATGAACTTTTCAAATCTTTGCGGAGAGACAGGGATTCGAACCCTGGCAACGCTTACACGTTGACAGATTAGCAATCTGCTCCATTACCACTCTGGCACCTCTCCTTTTCTAATCTTAGATTAGGTTTGCAAATGTAATTCGAACATTCTAAAAACACAACGTTTTATGGAAGTTTTATCGATAGTTTATTCTGGATATTCGATTCGCAAATGATAAATATTCACCAACTTATTGAGCAGTACTTTTTTAACAGTTTCAATTTCTGCTAAAGTGATATTTGCATTGATAAATTGTTTATCCTCCATTTGTTGGTCAATGATTTTTGTGACAAAAGCCGCTAGGGTTTCATAGGTAGGTTCCTTTAAACTTTTAGAAGCTGCCTCCACCCCATCTGCCATCATTACAATTGCGGTTTCTTTCGAAAAAGGCTTTGGCCCGTTATAACTGAAATCCTTTTGGTTTACCTCTTCATTAAGTTCCTGCTCCTTTTTAAAGAAGTAATAGACTTTTGATGTTCCATGGTGTGTACGGATAAAATCGATCACGCGATCGGGTAAATTATATTTTTTTGCTAATGTTATCCCGTCGATAACATGATCAATAATAATTCTTGCGCTTTCTTTAGGGGAAAGATCATCGTGCGGAGAAACACTGCCGCGTTGATTTTCAGAGAAAAAGGTAGGCTTGTTCACCTTCCCTATATCGTGATATAAAGCCCCTACCCGTGTTAAAAGAACATTCGCGTCTATGGCAGACGCTGCCGCTTCGGCAAGGTTTGCTACCTGCAAGGAGTGATGAAAGGTCCCCGGTGCTTTATTCGATAATTCTTTAAACACACCAGAATTTGTGTCAGATAACTCTAACAGAGACACATCTGAAACGAGTTTAAAAACCTTCTCGTAAAAATAAATCAACGGCTGTACAAAAAGCGTGAGCAAGCCATTGATAAAGAATAAGCCAAAAAGACCGTAATCGATATCACTTAGATTCCCACTTCGAATCAAATAGAAAGAGAAATAGCTCAACACATAAACCAGAGTGATTTGAGATACCGAAATAAATAAATTAGCTCTTTTATACAATTCAGACGCACTTAAGATGGTCACCATCCCGGCAAGAATTTGCAAAACGACATATTCAAAACTATTGGGCGCAATAAACCCGATTAACAAGACCGCTAAAACATGTACAAAAAGCCCTAATCGAGGGTCAAAGAAAGCTTTTGTAATCAATGGAAAAATACAGATGGGTAAGGCATATAAATAGGCAGCATTAAAGTTGACCACACTAATACTCAAACCTACCATAAAGAGCAGGTTAAAAAAGATGAAGGTTACTGCAGTATTATCCTCAAAAATATTTGTACGATACTGATTTATAAACAAAAGTAAAATCAACAGGAGTATCATAACAATAACACTGTAGCCTATCACAACACCCACCGCATTAGCTCCGCTTAAATTTTCGGCAGAGTATTGCTGCTTTAAGGAGCGCAATTTGTCCCATTTATTCCCATCAATAATTTCATTATTGAGGATGATTTTCTCTCCTTTTCTGACTAAATCTCTAGTGCGAGAAATTTTCGCATAAACCTCTAATAGCGATTGCTGACTAAAACTTTGATTATAGCTTAAATTAGGTTCAAGAATAGTAAAGAAAAGCTGATAAAAGGCTTTTTCATATCGCTTATACCCTTCTTCTAAGGTTAAATTTAAATAGGAGGTTAATTCATTCAAATTAACCAAAGCAGAAAAAGGTAAATCTATTTCAGCTTGACCATTGATAATGGCAGCAGTTAGTTCGCCTGTTGGATCATAGTTGACGGGTAGAACCCCTTTATCATAGATTACCTCTATTAATTCCAGACCATAATCATAGTATCGTTGATATCTACTACTCCCCTCGCGAAACGGAAAATAATTTTTAAAATTAAGCGAATAGGCAGCGATTACATTTTCTTTGATTTGCATGTCAGCGTCAAAATAAACAATAGCTTCTTCCCTTAACTTGATCTTCTCCCCTTCAATTTCAGCCTCGCTTTTGATAATCGCAAAATCAAAAGGAGCATAAAGCGTTTCGTATTGCCAACTGTCTCCTCTTGCAAAATCGAAAGCAAATTGATTTTTTATAGGAATAAGGTAAACGATAAATAATGTACTAAAAGCAAAGAGAAGCCCTTTGTACAAGTTGGATTGATTGTTGTAAAATAAACGCAATAATTGTTTCATGAAAAGGTTACCGCTTAGAGGGTTAAAGATACATTAATCTCACAAATCAATAGGAAGCTTAAAATTATCTATAATTAGAAAGTTCTTGCATGATTTTAGTTACTTTTGAACTTGACTAAAGGAAAAAATATCAGCCGTTGAAATATGGGATTTGTCATTTAGGGGTAGTTCCTTTACGTAGGGAAAATGACCACAAAAGCGAACTGGTCTCTCAACTTCTTTACGGAGATGCGTTTAAGATTATTGATCAAAGAAAAGATTGGTATAAAATACGACTCCTATGGGACGCTTATGAAGGTTGGATTACACAGCATCAAGCGACCTTGATTGAAGAAGAACAATACAAAGCTATACAGCAAAAGGATTTTTTGTGTACTCAGAATTTATTGGACTATGTTCATCTCAATAAAGAAGAAATTTTTCCCGTGCCCTTAGGAAGCGATTTACGTGGGCTAGACTTGCTTAATCACAGTATCGAAAGCAATTATAACCCACGAAAAATTGTCAAAGAAGATTTAGTAAAAACTGCGTATAAATTTCTACACGCTCCTTATTTGTGGGGCGGAAAAACCCCTTTTGGAATCGACTGTTCTGGCTTGACACAAATGGTCTATAAGATCCATGGTCACGCATTAAAAAGAGATGCCTGGCAGCAAGCACAACAGGGGACTACCTTGAGTTTTATTGACGAAAGTGAACCTGGAGATTTAGCTTTCTTTGACAATAAAGAAGGAGACATTGTCCATGTAGGTATTCTAATGCAAAATCATTTTATCATCCATGCTCATGGACAGGTTAGAATCGATCGCATTGATCAAACAGGAATTTTTAATGTGGAAAAGCAAACCCACTCACATAAATTGCGTTTGATAAAATCTATGCTATAAAAAAAGCCCTTCTATTGAAGGGCTTTTTTATTAAAATTCACAGTGTTTTACTGCTCGTACTTTTCAATGATAGCTTTCATTGCCATAAAACCATCATTGTCACCAATTGTACCATAAATGTTACGCAAGGTTTTGACAGCCTCAAGGTTAGAATCGTCTAGTGCGATAAGTTGCTTTAAAACTGGAACACATTCTGCATAAAGCTTTTCTCTTTCTCCTTTTAACTCATCGTACTTCACATTATCTGCACGAGAGTTGCCCAGGTTATTCATTTTTTCAACTATAGCAGATTCATTTTGTAAAATCAATGCAACTAGATTTAAATATGCATTTTCCATACTAGGATCAAGCTCAATTGCTTTTTCATAGTAACCTCTAGCTGTTGCACTATCTCCCTGTTCGCCATTCACTACACCTAGGTTAAAGTATAGGATTGCATTATTAGGATCTTGTTCAAGTGCTTCAGTGATCAATTCTTTATAACGTTGCTTTTCGCCTAACTGAATGTAAATATTTGCCTCTGTCAAGATAAGACCAATATCTCCAGGATTTGCTTTACGGGCATCCTGCACTGCTTTAATTGCATTTTCTTTTTGCCCTAACTGATTATAAATCAACGCGATGTTCTTAACAATCTCTGGGTATTTAGAATCAGTATCTTCCGTTCTTAGATTGGTGAAATCTTTTGACTTTTTGTAGATATTATATTCTGTTGCAGAAACCTCTGTTTCTTCATTAGTTGCAACAGCGGTAGCATAATATTTTGTCACAATCCCGGTGTATTCGATATCGCGAAGTTGAATGTAGCGCTCAAGCGCTAATTCATATGCTGATCCATTTACAGCATTAGTTGCTGCGTAGTATAGATAATCAATATTATCCACTGGGTTGATCTGATATGCTAAGTACAGGTTTTCAGAAGAAGGAATAAACTCTTTTGCTTCAGATTTAGCGATTGCATCGTTCACAATATCTTGTGTCAACTCTTGATACTCAGTTACTAAAAGTGTTTTTAAAGAATTGTTTCCTTCCGCCAATAATAAGTTGTCATAAGCAGCTTGATAGGCTTTATCTAATCGAGCGATTTGGGCTTTAAGGAAGTGATATTGCGTTTTAATTTTAGCATCATCAGAACTTTCGATGATTCCTTGATTCGCACTTAAGGAAGCTTTGGCTTCCTCAACTTTAGACGCTTTGAAAAGTTTTTGCGCCTGCTTTAACTCCTTTTTTTGTGCATAACCTATGGTTACTAAAAGCCCTAAAACTAGGGTAAATAAATGTTTCATTGTTTATTAAGTTATATTTAATCGTAATTTATTCAAGATTCGTGCCATCAGTATTGGCCTCAGTGGTTTCATCGTTTTCTTCGATAGGATCTTCTTCTTTCATCACTTTAGCGACTGCCGCGATTTGATCGTCTCCTTTAAGATTGATCAACTTCACACCTTGTGTTGCTCTTCCCATAACACGAAGAGATTCAACACTCATACGAATTGCGATACCAGATTTATTGATGATCATTAAGTCGTTTTCGTCGCTAACATTCTTGATGGATACAAGATCCCCCGTTTTGTCCGTTATAGAAATGGTCTTAACTCCTTTCCCACCACGGTTAGTAATGCGATAATCGTCAAGACTTGAACGTTTTCCATATCCATTTTCTGAAACTACAAGAATATCTGTGGAAGCATCGTTTACAGATACCATCCCTATCACTTCATCTTTAGGGCCATTTAGGGTAATTCCTCTTACTCCAGAAGCATTACGTCCCATAGGACGAGTTTTACTTTCTTCAAAACGAATGGACTTTCCAGATTTTAGGGCCAAAAGAATTTCACTTTCCCCATTGGTCAATTTAGCAGATAACAGCTCATCCCCATCTTTTACAGTGATGGCGTTAATTCCATTTGCTCGCGGACGTGAATACTGCTCTAAGGAAGTCTTTTTAACTTGCCCTTGCTTCGTCGCCATGATGAGATAGTGACTGTTGATGTATGCTTCGTCTTTAAGATCTTGTGTATTGATAAAGGCTTTGACCTTATCGTCTTGCTCAATATTGATCAAGTTTTGGATCGCGCGTCCTTTAGACGTTTTAGATCCTTCTGGAATCTCATAAACCCTCATCCAGAAACACTTCCCTTTTTGGGTAAAGAACAGCATGTATTGGTGGTTTGTACCTACAAATAGATGCTCTAAGAAATCTTCGTTTCTAGTTGTAGAAGCTTTTTGGCCTACTCCTCCTCTATTTTGCGTCTTGTATTCGGCTAATGGGGTGCGTTTGATATAACCTGCATGAGAAATCGTAACAACTACCTTCTCATTAGGAATCATATCTTCAATACTAAAGTTTCCACCAGCATATTCGATAACAGAACGACGCTCGTCTCCGTATTTTTCTTTGATTTGCGCTAGCTCTTCCTTAATGATATTCATACGACGGTCTTTTTTGTCGAGGATATCTTTTAAGTCTGCGATGGTTTTAACTAATTCGTCATATTCCCCTCGCAATTTATCTTGCTCTAGTCCAGTTAATTGACGTAAGCGCATTTCCACAATCGCCTTCGCTTGAATTTCTGTTAATTCAAACTTTTCGATCAGCTTGTTACGGGCTTCGTCTGCATTAGAAGAAGATCGAATTAATGCGATTACTTCGTCAATATTATCAGAAGCGATGATCAAACCTTCTAGAATGTGCGCGCGCTCTTCGGCTTTACGCAATTCAAATTTGGTTCGTCGAACCACTACATCATGACGGTGCTCAACAAAATGATGAATCAAATCTTTAAGGTTTAGCATTTCTGGTCTTCCCTTAACAAGGGCAATGTTATTAACGCTAAACGAAGATTGTAGTTGAGTGTATTTGTATAATTTATTTAAGACGATATTTGGGATCGCGTCTCGCTTAAGGATATAAACGATTCGCATTCCTTTTCGGTCAGATTCATCGCGAATATTAGAAATCCCTTCGATTTTCTTATCGTTGATTAATTCCGCCGTCTTGCGAATCATTTCCGCCTTATTGACTTGGTAAGGAATCTCGTCTACGATGATGCATTCCCGACCATTGACTTCTTCAATGTTTGCTTTTGCACGTAATACGACACGACCTCTTCCCGTATGAAAAGCTTCTTTAACGCCATCATAGCCATAGATTGTACCTCCAGTTGGAAAATCTGGCGCTTTGATATGTTGCATTAACTCATCAATGGTGATGTCACTATTGTCGATATAGCTAATTGTACCATCAATAACTTCAGTCAAGTTGTGCGGTGGCATATTCGTTGCCATTCCCACAGCGATTCCAGAGGCACCATTAATCAATAGATTGGGAACTCTTGTAGGAAGTACTGTTGGTTCTTTAAGGGTATCATCAAAATTGAGTTGATGATCCACTGTGTCTTTATCTATATCTGCTAAAAGGTCTTCAGACATTTTACGCATTCTTGCCTCTGTATAACGCATTGCTGCTGGACTATCTCCATCGACAGAACCAAAGTTCCCCTGACCATCTACAAGTAAATAACGCAAACTCCACTCTTGTGCCATACGAACCATGGTGTCGTAGACAGAGGTGTCTCCGTGTGGGTGATATTTACCTAATACCTCCCCAACAATACGAGCAGACTTTTTGTATGCAGTTGTAGAACGAATTCCCAACTCATGCATTCCGTATAAAACACGGCGGTGTACGGGTTTTAATCCATCACGTACATCAGGTAAAGCACGTGACACAATGACAGACATTGAATAATCAATGTATGCAGACTTCATTTCATCCTCAATGTTGATAGGGATGAGTTTTTCTCCTTCGGCCATAACTAAATTTGGTCTTTATGTATTTAGGCTAAAATAAATATTTAATGCCCATTTACCTTATGTTGACAAAGAATTTCTTTGTGATTTATTAACATGTAATTTAGAATAAATAATGTCTAAATTTTAACGGCTATACCTTTGATTTTAGGAGATTTTTTTGTCTATTTACAATAAGATTCAAACGATTTGGAATGATGTTTGGGTAGATGAAGAAGAAAAAAAACTAAGAAAAATGGACGATAACTTTTCTCCACGTGTTAAAGACGTTATTTCTTTCAGCAAAGAAGAAGCCCTACGTTTGGGTCATGACTATATTGGGACAGAACATCTAATGCTAGGCATTTTAAGAGACGGTGGTGGTAAGGCCATTACGATTCTTAATGCCATAGAAGTAGACTTAGAAAATTTACGCCGAAAGGTGGAAATCCTAAATCCCGCTTTGCTTGACAATAACAGTTTAGAAAACACTAAACGCAACTTACATTTAACAAGACAAGCAGAAAGAGCGCTTAAAACAACTTTTCTAGAAGCGAAGTTATTTCAAAGCGATTTGATCGATACGGTTCATTTACTGCTTTGCATATTACGCAACGAAAATGACCCTACGACTAAATTATTAGGGAAGTTAAATGTCAACTATGATCTGGTAAAAGAACAGTTTAAAGCCATGCTAACGAACGATTCTGACTATTTAGATCTAACCAGTTCTTCCTTTTCTGATGAAAAAGAGGAAGAAGATGCTGGAGATAAGCAAAATCCTTTTGTACCTACGTCAGAACCCGCTAAATCTAAAAAATCTAAGACTCCTGTCCTAGATAATTTTGGGAAAGACATTACAGCTTTAGCGACTCAAGACAAATTAGATCCTGTTGTAGGAAGAGAAAAAGAAATTGAACGTGTTTCTCAAATTTTGAGTAGACGAAAGAAAAATAACCCGCTTTTAATTGGAGAACCCGGTGTAGGTAAATCTGCCATTGCAGAAGGACTTGCTTTACGCATTGTTCAAAAGAAAGTTTCTAGGGTGCTTTATGGTAAAAGAGTCATTTCACTTGATTTAGCCAGCCTAGTTGCGGGAACAAAATACCGCGGACAGTTTGAAGAACGCATGAAAGCGGTCATGAACGAACTCGAAAAGAATGATGATATTATTCTCTTTATAGACGAAATACACACCATCGTTGGTGCTGGTGGAGCGACGGGAAGTTTAGACGCTTCAAATATGTTTAAGCCTGCACTTGCAAGAGGAGAAATTCAATGCATTGGTGCGACTACCCTTGACGAATACCGTCAAAACATCGAAAAAGATGGTGCCCTTGAAAGACGTTTTCAAAAAGTAATTATCGAACAAACTTCTGAAGAAGAAACAATCGAGATTCTTGAGAACATCAAAGAAAAATATGAAAATCACCACAATGTAACCTATACGCATGATGCGTTGGTTGCTTGTGTTGAATTGACTTCTCGCTATGTTTCAGATCGCTTTCTTCCAGACAAGGCTATTGATGCCCTTGACGAAGCTGGATCGCGTGTGCATATCAAAAACATGAATGTTCCACAAGAAGTTATTGATCTTGAAGAAGAGCTAGAACAAGTTCGACAAAACAAAAACAGCGTTGTTCTCAAGCAAAAATATGAGGAGGCAGCAA
Source organism: Candidatus Arcticimaribacter sp. (assembly GCA_039768455.1). Taxonomy (GTDB): domain Bacteria; phylum Bacteroidota; class Bacteroidia; order Flavobacteriales; family Flavobacteriaceae; genus Arcticimaribacter. The sequence continues at coordinate 2,546 of JBDNAJ010000022.1, read as the reverse complement.
AACTTCGCGACGATGAAAAACGCGTAGAACGCAACCTTATCACTGCCCAAGAAAAATGGGAAGAAGAATCTAAATTAAACCGTATTGAGGTGACAGAAACGCATATCGCAGATGTTGTCTCTATGATTACGGGGATTCCAGTTCAAAAAATTGTCAGTACAGAAAAGAACAAGCTTTCTAATCTTTCTACCATTATAGGTAACAGCCTCATTGGGCAACAAGAAGCGGTAGAAAAAGTAGTGAAATCGATTCAACGCAATCGCGCGGGATTAAAAGCACCAGATAAACCCATAGGATCCTTTATTTTCTTAGGACAAACTGGGGTGGGTAAAACACAATTAGCTAAAATCTTAGCGAAGGAGATGTTTGACTCTGAAGAAAACTTAATTCGTATCGACATGAGCGAGTACATGGAAAAATTCGCCATCTCTCGTTTAATCGGAGCACCTCCAGGCTATGTAGGCTATGAAGAAGGTGGGCAGTTAAGCGAAAAGGTAAGAAGAAAACCCTACTCTGTTATCCTTTTAGACGAAGTCGAAAAAGCACACCCAGATGTATTTAATATGATGCTACAGGTGCTAGACGATGGATTTTTAACAGATAGTTTAGGACGAAAAATCAATTTCCAAAACACCATTATCATCATGACCTCTAACATTGGGGCACGTCAATTAAAAGATTTTGGAACCGGAGTTGGTTTTAGCACTTCGGCGCAAAAAAATCAATCCGAGGAAATTGAAAAAGGAGTCATTCAAAGCGCACTAAAGAAAACCTTTGCGCCAGAATTCCTTAACCGTGTTGATGATATTGTCATTTTCAATGCCCTTGAAAAAGAAGACATCATGAAAATTGTTGATATTGAGCTTAAAAAACTTGATCAACGCATCACAAAATTAGGCTATACATTAAGTCTTTCTAAGAAAGCCAAAGAATTCATCGGTGAGAAAGGTTATGACAAACAATATGGCGCAAGACCGCTCTCAAGAGCTTTGCAACGCTATGTAGAAGACATTATCGCCGAAGAGATTGTTTCAAACAACTTAAAAGAAGGCGACAATATCAAACTTGATTGGGATGGAAAGGCAGAAAAGCTTCAACTCGATCTTAAAAATGCTTAAATCATTACTCCTCAGTTAAAACTGGGGAGTTTTTTTTTGTTCACCTTGAAAGTATAAAGCTTTTAACCTATTTTTGTGCAAAATTGATTGATATGTTCATCTTAATGAATACCACCGAATTGAATACGCAAATTTTTTGTACCCCTTTGGGGTATTAAAATCTCTACTCGTGTGTCAACAAAAATCAATCTCAATCCCCTTTTTGGAATAAACTCCACTAATAAATGAAAGTTTTAAAATTTGGCGGAACATCCGTCGCCAATTCTTCTAGTATAAAAAATGTGCTCTCAATTGTTCAACAAGAACAACAATGCACAGTTGTTGTCTCTGCCTTAGGCGGAGTAACAGATTTATTGCTCAATGCAATGAATAGAGCAGCGCAAAACGACAACAGTTTTTCCACTGTGTATAAAGAATTAGAAGAGCGTCATCTAGAAGTCATCAAAGGCTTTATCCCCACGAAAAGCCAAAGCAGTCTTATCAGCTTTGTAAAAGTTGAACTCAATCGCCTAGAAACACTTTTAGAAGGCATTGCAATGCTTCAAGAAATCACCCCAAAAGCCGCAGATAAAGTTGCGAGTTTTGGAGAACATTTATCCAGCACCATCATTGCAGCTATCTTTAAAGAAAACAATATTGATGTTCGTTTGATTGACGGGCGTGATTTAATTGAGACGAATCTTCAAAACAATCGTCCAATAATTCAATGGGAAAACACCAGCCAAAATGTAAAAACGCTTTACAGCGCTACTTCTGCTAAAGTAACCTTAGTCCCAGGTTTTGTTGCTAAAAACAGCAAAGGGGAAAATACTACACTTGGTCGTGGAGGATCAGATTTCACCGCAGCAATTCTAGCGAATATTCTAGAAGCGAGTAGCCTCGAAATATGGACAGATGTTAGTGGTATGTTTACCGCTCATCCTAAAATTGTGGCTCAAGCTACCCCTATCCCTCAATTGAGCTATTTAGAAGCGATGGAGTTATCACACTTCGGTGCAAAAGTAATTTACCCACCTACCCTGCAACCCTTAGTAGAAAAGAATATCCCTGTCTACATTAAAAACACTTTTGAAGCGAATGATCCAGGTACTTTAATCACTAAAACAAAAAGTGCTATTGACGGTCAAGTTGTCAAAGGAATTAGCCATATCGACAATGTTTCACTGGTAAGTCTTGAAGGAAGCGGAATGGTAGGAATTCCTGGTTTTTCAAAACGCCTGTTTGAAGCCTTATCCATAGAGGGGATCAATGTCATCATGATTACCCAGGCATCATCAGAGCACTCGATCTGTATTGGTTTAAGATCAGAAGACGCTAATCGCGCCAAAGAAATTATCGACCAAGAGTTTGCTTTTGAAATCTCATTAAACAAAGTTGACCCTGCCCGAGTAGAAAACGAAATGGTCAATTTAGCTGTAGTCGGTGATG
>JBDNAJ010000122.1:0-21431 GCA_039768455.1 Candidatus Arcticimaribacter sp. | reverse complement strand
GATGACCCCAACTTTGGCAGCATACTAAAAGAATATTTGATGATCAATGGCTATGAAGTTACCCTTGCTAAAAATGGTATCGAAGGCTTTGAAAAATTTAAAAAAGAAGATTTTGACCTCTGCTTATTAGATGTCATGATGCCGTATAAAGATGGTTTTACCCTCGCAAAAGAAATCCGAGAAAAGAACGAAACCATCCCCTTGATCTTCCTCACTGCTAAGACCATGAAAGAAGATGTTTTAAAAGGCTTTAAAATCGGGGCAGATGACTATCTCTCTAAACCTTTTGACTCTGAAGTCCTGCTGGCTAAAATTAAATCTATTTTAAGTAGAAGAGCTGCTCCAGCCGCAGTTGAATCTGATGAAATGGAATTTGCCATAGGGGATTTTAACCTCAATGCTAAATTGCGCTTATTGACCTATAAAGAAACAGATCCCATCAAATTATCGCCAAAAGAAAATCAACTCTTACGCCTTCTAGCACTTCATGTAAATGATTTAATGCCGCGCGAAAAAGCTTTGAATAAAATTTGGCGGGATGATAACTATTTTACCTCTCGCTCAATGGATGTCTATATCGCAAAATTGCGAAAGTACCTCAAAGAGGATAGTAAGGTGGAAATCTTAAACATTCACGGAGAAGGTTTTAGACTGGTCGTAGGCGTTTAACTACCCTCTAGGGTGAAAGGCCTGTAAGCTTTTGGATAAATGCTGTATGTCTAGGTGCATATACACTTCTGTGGTGGTAATGTTCTCGTGACCCATCATCAATTGAATCGATCTTAAGTCAGCGCCATTTTCTAACAAATGTGTCGCAAACGAATGCCGAAAAGTATGCGGACTTACCTTTTTTTCAATCCCTGCATTTGCTGTTGCTTGCCGTACAATGGTAAAGATCATGGCGCGGGTGAGTTGCCTGCCGTGTTGATTTAAAAATACGATATCTTGGTATTCTTTTTTTACTGGAACATGTACCCTGACGTCTGCTAAGTAAACCTTCAGTTTTTGTTTACAGACTGCGCCTAATGGGACCAATCGCTGCTTGTTTCCTTTTCCTGTGATTAATAAAAGATTCTCGTCAAAGTGGAGATCAGATATTTTTAAGTTGATTAACTCACTCACCCTTAATCCACTGCCATAAAGGGTTTCTAAAATGGTGAGATTGCGGTAGCCTTGTGGGTGACTTAAATCTAAAGCGTTGAGAATTTGATCGATTTCTTTTACTCCTAAAACGTCTGGAAGTTTCCGACCTGTTTTTGGACTCTCAATTAAATCCATGGGGGAATCCTCGCGATATCCTTCAAAAATGAGAAAGTTGAAAAAACTCTTGAGACCAGAAATTTGACGGGCTTGTGAACGCGCATTAACTTTTTTGGCCAAAGCATAGATATAAGTCTGGGCATCTTCTTTTTGGCAATTGGTGATGGTGAGTTGAGGGTGATAAGCGTCAATATGGTCAATAAAACCTTGGATATCGTAAGAATAACTATTGATAGAATTCTCTGACAATCCGCGTTCTAAACGCAAATAAATACGGTAATCCTTAAGCGCATTTGCCCACTGTTGCATATTATAAACTTAATTCTAGTCCGCTACGAGCGATATGATAGCCCTTAGCGACGACTTCTTTACTTTCCTGACTACTTTCTTTAAGTAAGGGATTAGTGTGGTTAAAATGGATAAAATAGATCTTGTTCTTTTCTTTTATTTCAAGAGGCTCAAAACGAGCCAAACTCTCTTTTACAAAGGGGTGGGGGATGGCTGCCATATCCCGATTGGGGAGCTCACTCCCGTCAAAAAAGGTGGCGTCTAAAAAGGCATAGTCTACCTGTTGAATCAAACTTTCTATTGGTATTTCCCAGCGTTCCCACTTATCAATGTCTGGGATAAAGAGCGCTGTTTTGTTGGGTCCTTTGATCAAATAACCTACGGTTTCAGAATATTCATCTCGATGCGGGACTTGGATCGGAGTTACCTTAATCTCCTCGCTTATCGTTTCTTCTTTAGAAGCAGTAAGGGCTTGTAAGGCAATATTCTTTTCGCTGATTAGTTGTTCCCAAGGACCATTATTGCTTAAATACTGACGCATTTTTGGGAGGGCATAGACTGGAACAGACTGCCCGCCTAAGGCTTCCTTCCCTAAAAACAGTAAGCCGCTATAGTGACCCATATGCGCATGGGTGAGAAAGATACCGCCAAAGTCAGACGCATTACCCGCTACTGAATTTAATGTTTGTAGTTGCTGCGTAATATTTGGCGTAGCCTCAAAAAGATAATGCTTTTGATGTTTTGTATCGATTAAACCTAAGGAGACGACAGCTTCAGTTTCTCCCGTTTTCCATAAATCGATGCAACAGTTTTTCTTACAAGCAATTTGTGGGAAGCCAGCATCTTGGGCTGTGCCCAGTACAACTAATTTTACTCCTTGAGCGATGGAGAGCTGACACAATAGCAAGCATAAGAGGGAAGCAACAGTTTTCATTCGAGCGAAATTTCTGCAGGGAAAGAAATGGCCAAAGCATTATCGGTCAATTCTTCTAAGCGCATTTTTTTAAGCGGAGCATATTCTGGGGAAGCATAAAATTCAAAAGCGTCTTTTCCACTGGCAAATTCAATTAAGACCGTCCAGTTGCCTTCTTCTTGTCCTTCAACAAGAACTCCTTTTTTATTGGCAGCGAGTACTTTACCGTTGTATTTTTCAAGGATGGGTTCTAACGGACGCCCATAGCGCTCGATGTATTCCTCATAATCCTTCACTTTCATACGACCAAAGGAATAGACTGTATTTGGCATAAATAATTGACTTAAAATTCTCCGTTCAAGATAGCCAATATTTGTCTTTTAAAACCCGACTAGAGGATGTCAATTTTTTACGGTATTTTTACCCTATGAAATTAAGCATCATCAACGGACCCAATTTAAACTTGTTGGGAACTAGAGAACCGTCTATCTATGGCGCGCAATCTTTTGTGGACTATCTGGAAGAATTAAAAGCAAAATACCCTCAGGTTGAATTCGACTATTTTCAATCTAATATAGAGGGAGAATTGATCGATCAATTGCACAAGGTGGGCTTTTCTTCAGATGGGATTATCCTCAATGCTGCGGCCTATACCCACACTTCTGTCGGTTTAGGCGATGCGATCAAAGCCATTGATACCTCCGTGATTGAGGTGCATATTTCCAATACTTTTGCCCGAGAAGATTTTCGTCATACCTCTTATATCACGCCAAATGCGAAAGGCTTAATCCTTGGCTTTGGCTTGGATTCTTATCGCTTAGCGATCGAGAGCTTCTTATAAGACTTAGCGTTTTAATACATGGCGTAAAAGGAGAAATACAAGCCCCAGGGCTAAACCCATTATTCCAAAAATCAACGGCATCCCCCACAAGGCATTCAGCGCGAGATAGCTGCCATGATTGATTCCAGTAAGCAAATAGTCGTGAACAAATCCGCCGATCCCGTAGAGGAATCCGCAGGCAAAGCCAAAGAGGAGTCCGATGATCCCAAAGGTTTTAAGGGTGCTGTAGGTAGCTGTTTTCATTTTTTTGAGAGTTATAATTTCTGCCCTTATTCAATAAGTTGTTTTTTAAGGCTTCGCCAAAAATACCTGAATGGCTTCTGCTACGGCCTGGGGCTGCTCGTCACAGATAAAATGTCCTCCCTTTAAATAGGTGATGTCAATGGGGTGTTCAAAAGCAGTTTCGGCTTTATAAAGAAATGCCTTGATCACCACTGGGTCGAGTTCCCCGTGAATGATATGGGTAGGGACAGTAATTTTTTTGTCAAGATAGGTTTTCCATCGCTCTCGGTCTTTTGGGATAGCACGGTATAAGTTCGCTCCGGTAGTGATGGTATGGGGGATTTGATAACAGCGGGTGTATTCAGCAATAGCATCTTCTGGGATAGGCCGACTAATCCCTCGACTAAAAAAGCGAATCCAAACATCTTCTTTCCCAGCGATCAAAGCCTCTGGAAAGTCGGGAATACTTTGAAAGAATTGATACCATGAAGATTTAAACATCCCTTTGACCAATTTTTCTGCGGCCTTTTTCTTTCCTGCATGATTATTGATGATCATCATATTGATCAAGACCAGCTTCTTGATGCGCTCTGGTTGCGCTAACGCCATTTCTTGCACTACCGCCGATCCCCAGTCGTGCCCGCCCAGATAGAAGTCTTCTATGTTTAAGGCATCTGCCAAAGCAAAAATATCTTTCCCTAATTCGTCTTTTGTATAATACCTTAAATCTAGGGTTCTCTCACTATCTCCTAACCCTCGAAGATCTGGCGCGATGATATAATAGTCCGTTAAGGTTTGTGCCACCTCATGCCAACAATAACTGGATTGCGGCCAGCCGTGAACAAGGATTAAAGGCGGGAGACTAGGGTCTCCATACGTGCGATAAGCCACCTTAGAACGTTTGGTTTGAATATGATGTTGCATGCTTACACAGTTGGTGGATAAGTATTTTTAAAGGTAAACACTTTTTCTGTAGGACCATTCTCTTGGAGAAAAGCCAATTGTTTTGCCGCTTCTACTGCGCTGGGATATTCCCCCGCTTTTATCCACCACAGGGCATAATAAAACCCTTTAAAATGATGAAACCACTCCTTTTTACGTTTCATGATCTCTAAGTGCATCGCACCATATACAAAAGTCTCAAGCGGAGCGATAGCTTCCCAAACAGAAATATTGATAAGCAATGAACTGTCCTCAAAAGGATTGATGTTAAGCGCATTGTCTTGCTCGTCTTTAAGCCGCCAAATAAAGCCGGGACTGGCTTCTGCAATTTGATTAATACGATCAATATTCGCGACAAAATCTGCCATGACAGGGTCGTTAAAGTCACTCCCTTTCATTTGCGCGATATTGATTTGAGCCAATTGATACATGCTTATTCTTTGGAGTAAAGCCCCATTTTATTTCCCTCAGTATCTAAGAAATGCGCCATAAAGCCGTTTTGTCCTATGCTGGTTTTAGGGAGGGCTATTTTTCCTCCAGCGGCCTCTACACGATCTAACGCAGCTTGTAAATCTTTACCTCCATTGAGGTAAACAATGGTTCCTTTATCAGAGGGTTGATAGTTTGGGCCTTGCATTAGGCATGCTCCGCTTTGTGCTGGATCGGTATGCGGGAAGAAGGACGTTTTCATGCCCATGGCTTCCATCACCTTCATGTCAATGTCAAGGATAGTGCTGTAAAAAGCGGCAGCACGTTCAATGTTTTGGGTTGGGATTTCTATCCAATGGATTATATTACTCATATTGATTTGGGTTTTATACTTACAAGTTAATAATAATTCCTTCTTTGGGGTCTCTGGTACCGTTACAGACTTCTGGGTGCACTTTGGCTAAAGCCTCCAAACCCTCTAACTCGTTAAAGTGAAGCCATGCTCGGGTTTTTGTTGCTACGTCAATTAAGAAGCCATTAGTCTTTTCATCAAATACAGCTGGTCCCCAGTCTTTAAAGCGCTTTTCGATATGAGCTGGGGCAAAGAAGAATTTGCTTCTGTCATTGATGATTCCTTTGATCGGCGATGTTTTTGCCCAGTGGGTTAAGCCCACCTTCAGGGTGAAGTGCATGTTGTCTCCCAAATGTTGATGGAGCTTCGCCAAAACTTCATTGTTTCCAGACATGTCCACAATCACGGTTGGGATAGAGGGATCGATCTCTTCTAAGTTATCGTAGGTGCTTACTTTATCCCAAATCCCTAATTTTTCTACCGTGGCTAAGTTTCTTGAAGAAGTAACCCCAATGGAAGTAGGCGCATTTGGATCTCCTTGTAAGGCATAGCCTAAACCGATACTGGTTTTACTTGAAGCGCTTAAAACGACTACTTGTTCTGCTCCATGCCAGTTGTTGTCTTGTAAGCTATCCCACAAGCAAAAAGAGGTTAAATAGAGGGGGAACAAGAGGGAACGTTCGCGGTCTAAGGCCTTCGTATAATTGGGTTCATTATTGACTCGCCTGTATAAGTTGTAGCCCATGGGGAGGGTGGAGCGGTGTTTGGCGCCTTCAAAAAAGCGTTGTTCTTGCACCTTTATAGGGCACATTTTTAAATGAGTGGTAGGCGGGAAGTAGCCATAAATACGGTCCCCAACTGGGATACCGTCTGCTTTTGATTCCACCACATCGGCAAAACCCCAAACGGGGATTACGCCCATACGGGCGCTGTCTTCACCTTCTGCAGGGAAGAACTCCCAATAGCGGATAATGTCTCCCGTAGCAGCATAGGTAATATTATTTGCGGTATAGGCAAACTGGTCAATCTTAACCAAGATTTCTCCTGCTTTAATTTCCCTGTTTTCTGCTGGGTTTTCGACCAATTGATGCTTGAAAAAAGCTTTTTTATCGACTTGAAATTGCGGGTGGGAAAGGGGACTTGCGTTCATTTGATCTATTTCTTGTAAAAACTGTTGGAGTTTCATCATGGCTGGGAGGCCATTGCTTTTCATGCGGTGAAGAATCTCCATTTTAACCGGGTCACTCTTGTCTACTCCGCGCACTAATTTACTAAAACCGTCTAGGCGATTAGCCGTCATCCATTGACGTAAGGGTTTATCACTCGACCAGTTCAATTGATTGAGCATGGTTGCGGCTAAGCCTCTTAACCAGTCCGTGTCTTTGTCCGGTAAGGGAACTAAACCACATAGTTTATTTTTTTCTTTGTCGTCCTTGTAATGTAATTCGACATAGGCAGCAAAAGAAGCGCTAAAGGCGGGTTGATAGGAGCGCACCGTTTGTGGGATAATAAGGTTTTCTTGAAAGATGGGGATGTTCTGTATATCCTTTGGGATGGGCGTAGCAGAACAATCCACAAAGAGGGTGTTTTCTGGGCAGTGGTGGCTATCGTTAGTAAATTGCATTTGGTTCCCTTCAATATGCGTGACCCGTCCTTTTCGAATCACCGTTGGGATTTTTTGAAGTAAAGCGAGTTCTCGTTTACTTACGGTGGCTCCGTGAAATTGCGTGGGTTGTACGCTTTTATCCAAACGCATCAAGACGCCCTTGTCTTCTAAGCGTTGGAAGAGATCTTCTAAGGAGGTCGCTTTGGCAAGTGCCTCAAATTGATTGGCTTGATTCCCGATGGTCGTCTCAAAAAAGGCTTCGGTGTTTTGTGTAGTAGCACGATCGATGACCCAGCTGTCGCGGGAAATCACCCAGCTGACCTTTTCTGGAGAGGTGTTGTTTTCAAGTAAGTAAACAATGGCATCCATTCCCGTTTTACCCCCTCCAATAATGCAGTAATGATCTGGATTTTTCAATTCCTGCGGAAGGGCATTGATGGGTTTAAAATTAGTGGACTCGCTTGTTGTAAAATTAGGGGTATGGGTTGAAGGAACTTTGGTGGTTAAGTGGGAGGCTTGGACCAATTTCTTCTTTACCGTTACGGTATATTCTTCTCCGCTTTCTAGCGATCTAAAACGATGATCGCCCATGTATTCACAGTTAGGGAAGTATTTCACCTTTCCGCTAGGAAGAAATTGTTCTTCCATCACCGCTTTATAATAGGATTGAATTTCGTCTAAAGAGGAAAGGCTGCCATAGCCTTCGTTTAAACCTGAGGTTTCAATTTTCCCATTGCTTAATTCCCTTGATTTTACCCCATAAAAAGCGGCAGGTTGATGCAATGCGACAAAGGGGTAAGCGTGATTCCAGTGCCCTCCAGGAGCGGGATATTTGTCAATGATAATAAGGGTGGCGTTAGATTCTTCCACCAAAACATCGGCGAAAGCCATGCCCATGGCACCACTTCCAACGATCAAATAGTCAGCTGTTAAATTCATGTTTTGAAGATAGTTAAATTCGAGGGGGAGAGGAATGGCTTTGGGTCATTTTTTTAAACCGTAGCGAAGCAAAGGCTCCCACTAGCGAAAAGCCCGCAAGCAAAGTAAAAACGTGTTGGTGTCCTGTAATCCCTGGACTATTGTCCAATAAAACGCCCATCACCGGCCCCATAAAGATATCTGGGGTATAGCCTACTACCGAGATGATTCCCACAGCAGTCCCGGTAACCGCATAAGGAATTTGCCCTTCTTTTACTGCGGCATAGTAAAGGGTACGCAAAGAATAAGTCCCTATTCCTGTTATGATCACAGCAAAAATGAATAGGCCACTAAGCGGTGCATTGATCAGCCCAGAGGCAAAAAGGAGGGAACCTATAAACAAGACCCCAAAGCCCCGTATTAACCAAAGGGCACTCGAACTCTTATCGGCAAAAACCCCCACAAGGACACAGACCAGCGGACGTAAATACATTTGGTAAGAGCCTACTTTGGCAGCATCCACTTCGTCAAACAACATTACTTCTGAGGCGTAGAGGGATAAAATATCGGTGACTTTATAGCCACAATAAGCACAAAGAACAATCACAATCAAAAGGCCTACAGTAGGCATTTTGGCCACCTGAATAATGGTGCTAAGGGAATTATCGGCTTTAGGGACAGAGAGCTCTTCTTTAGTCTCATGTTCTTTTAAATAGAAGAAAACGATTATACCAACCAGGCTAGCCAATAGGACAGCAAAGAGAATAACATAACGGAACGCGGCTTTACGCTCTTCAAAAGAAGCACTTTTGAGATCTTCTGGCAACAAGAAAGAGAAGACCAAAACCCCGATCACGCCTATCGATGCAGCGACTAATCCTCTTCCTGCTTCTAAATAACCAAAGGCGCGTCCTTGCTGCTTTCCGCCGCCCCAGTTGCGGGTGGCTTTAATCATCGCCGACCAGAATAAAAAAATGGTCGAAAAGCCCCAATAACCATAGAGCCATTGTAAGCCTAGATAGGAAGGGAATTGCGCGAGGTACATTCCGCCAGCGGCGGTCATCAATAAAGCGGCCGCCATAAGTTTTCGCGGCGGATAGCGATCCGCTAAAGTGCCGCCATAGACATAAGACAAAAGCGCCACGATGCCATAGGTAGAATAGAGGGTGCCGAGTTCAAAATTATTGAGTTGGAATACGTCCAAAAAAGTGGGACGAAAAATCCGTGCGATTACAAAGGGTAATAAGAAGATCGATTCTGCAGCAAAAACGATTAAAAGGATTCTTGCAAAAGAAGCGACGCTATTTTTAGAGAACTGGATAATAAAAAGGGTATTGGTTTCCCCTTCAAGATAAGGATTCTTTTTCAGCTAGATGTAAGGGGAATTATAACCAGCGCCTTACTTTTTTCTTGTAGGTGATATAGGCTTCGCCAAATTGTTTTTCCATCTCTGCCTCTTCAAAAGGGATGTACCAAAGGTTGGCCGCAATGATAAAGGCCAGGAAGCCATCGAGTGCAATAATATTTCCTAATACGATGGCTACGCCAAATAGTGCCAGGCTAAAACCCAAATATATAGGGTTTCGACTGTAGCGAAAAAGTCCTTTGGTAACCAGCTTTTGCGGTTGCTTAAAGGTGTTGATTTCGGTTTGTTGTTGCTTGAATAGCCCTTGAATATTTCTCACCATCGCCAGTCCGCTAAAAAGAAAAATAAAGCCCAGATTGTTCCACGGTTTAGGGAGATAAGCCCACTGTGGGAATAGTAAGCTACAAAGGATCATAGCGGCACAGCAAATCAAAAAGAGAAAGGGAGGAAGGATTTTTTTTGGCATAAGATTATTGGTTTTCTGGGGGGATATTGTTGCTTCTCATGGTGAGGATTTCTGGAACGAGTCCCGCTTTGGCGTAAGCCTTAATAGCGCTTTCATTTTCAGCATAAACCTCTAGTTGAACCTCGGTATGGCCTTGGGCTTTTCCCCAGTGAATTAAATCGATCATAATTAGGCCGTTAATGCCTTGACCGCGATATTCAGGGATGACATACATAAAGCCCAGATAGACATAGTGTTGCGGCGCTTTATAGGCTTTGTTTTCTCGGATTAGGGCATAGCCAGAACCCACGACTTGGCCCTCGACCTCGGCAACGATCACCCGTATTGCGGGGTCCTCGATATAGGCCGCTAGATCGTAATAGCTGATTTTTCCTTTTTTGAGATTAGGCGCAAAAGGGCGCTCATAAGCAATGAGGTCTTGTTCAAATTGCAAAAGCACCGGGAGGTCGGCTCCAGTGGCTTCTCTTAAAATGGGGGAAGGGATTGTTGTCATGAATGGGATAAAATCATTTCTGCTGCTTTTTCGGCAATCATATAAACGGGGGCATTGGTGTTTCCAGAGACGATGGTGGGCATGATCGAGGCATCGACTACCCTAAGGTTTTCTAGTCCATGCACTTTTAATTGGGCATCAACCACAGCGGCTTTATCTTGTCCCATTTTACAGGTTCCCACGGGGTGATACACCGTTTCGAGGGTTTGTTTGATATGGTCGATTAAGGCTTCTTTTGAATTGCGTTCAAGCGGAAGCCCTTTTGCCTTGCTGTGTTTTTGTAGGGGCGCTTGTTCCATTACTTTGGCAGCGATTTCTCCTCCTTTAAGGAGTTGATCTAAGTCTTCTTTTTCCGACAAAAAGTTAGGTTGAATAATGGGAGCATCGCTCATTTGTGCTGATGCCAAAGCGACCGTCCCACGGCTTTTGGGATGTAATAAGGTGGGTAAAATAGTAAAGCCATCGATCTTAGGAAAAGCATTGATGTCATAGGCATCATAGCCGTATTGATCTCCTGTCCACATGGGGGAAAAATGGAACTGAAAATTGGCACTACCGCCCTTTTGGTTTACATCAAAAAAAGCCATGCCCTCTAGTGGGCCATTACAAAAGACGCCTTTCTTGTGGACAAAATAGTTCCATGCCGCTTTGAGTTGTTGTATGGGCGGAATATAGTGGTTGATTCCCAGCTGTTCTTTTGCCACCGTTGCGATAGGGTAAAAGACGTGGTCTTGCAGGTTTTTCCCTACTCCGGGGAGGGCGTGAACACAGGGGATGTTATGCGCTTTGAGCTCCTCTGGATCACCTATTCCAGAAACCATTAAAAGTTGTGGGGATTGAAACGCCCCCGCCGAAACAATGATTTCTTTAGTTGCTTCTACTGACTGTGTTTTATGGCCTTTAGTATAGCTCACCCCGACGGCTTTTTTGCCTTCAAAAATGATTTTAGTGACTTGGGCTTTTGTGATGGCTGTCAAGTTCTTGCGCTTTAAAACGGGTGTTAAAAAAGCTGCAGCCCCACTGGCACGTTTCCCGTCTTTGATGGTGCTTTGTACAATACCGACGCCTTCTTGCTGTGCCCCGTTATAGTCTTTGTTTGCTGGAATGCCTACCGCAGCACAAGAGGCGACAAACGCATCGACAAAGGGGGTTTTAAACTGGGTGGGCAGGGTTACGTTGAGCTCTCCTTTAGTCCCGTGATAAGCGGTATCTAGTTGATCGGCTTGTTGGTGTTGTTCAGAACGTTTAAAATAGGGGAGGACACTATCGTATTCCCAGCCTTGATTGCCCAGGGAAGCCCAGTGATCGTAGTCTGCGCGATTGCCACGAACATAGGCCATGGCATTGGTGGAGCTACTTCCCCCTAAAGTTTTCCCGCGGGGGAGATAGATTTTACGGTTGTTGACATGGGTTTGCGCTTCGGTCCAGAAGCCCCAGTCCTCTTTGCTTTTATGCAGCTTAGTGTATGCTCCGGGGATATGAATGTTGGGGTTTTTGTCTGGGCCTCCTGCTTCTAGCAATAATACTGTGTTTTTTGGTTCGGCAGAAAGGCGATTCGCTAAAACACAACCGGCTGAGCCTGCTCCAATGATAATATAATCGTACGTCATAGTCTTTCGTTAAATGACCTTTGGAGCTAAGTCAAATTCCCCTCAATGTAAGATTTTTTTTGGATTATTCTTCCCCTACTAGGGCGAGCAGTTTTCCGTTAGGGCTAAGCGCTAAGCGACTAATGTTGCTTATTCCTTCTAGTTTTTTCCAAACTTGGATGCCTGTTGAGGTGGCAGGATTCCATTGATATAAGGTGTTTCCTTGCCCAAAAATCAATGTCCCTTTAGTTAACCAAGCGACGTCTTGCACCCCTGCTGGAAGCGGAAGAAGGGCTTTGATAATTTCAGTTTTGGGATCATAGCTGCTCAAGATATTGTCCCCTTCTTTTTGCTGAATAAAACTCAGCTGCCCAGTGTTGGGGATGCGATGAAGGCTTCTGCCCACTTTTTCTGTAAGAAGTAAAGGAAGATTATCTGTTTTAGTCAACATAAGATTCATATGGTCTTCGACCAAAACGGTACACAGCAATGTAGTGGCAGAAATCCAACGCTGGTAGCCTATTTTAAGCGGAGAGAAAAGTAGTTCGTCTTTTCCGACAGCGGTATAACGATACAAGCGTTGTAGACCTGTGGTGTCTAAACGAATTGCCGAAAAGGCCTCTCTTTGAGGGATACGTAAGGGGGAATATTCACTGCCTTGTACAGTGTTGGTTTGCCATTCGAGCTTTTTACTGCTGATTTTGTAGCGCACGATATCGGTTTGTCCGGCTCTGTTGCGGGTGTAAAGCAAGTCCTCATTGTCCCAAAAAGACGGCTGATTGTCATAGCCAAGGTTCTGAGAAATATTGATGGGCCTAGTACTATCTGTCGATAGGTCTAAGAGATAAACCTCTGTACTGGCTTGGGCGAACACTAAACCGCCCGACAATAGCAGGAAAAGGAAGGTGTTTTTCATAAGGTGAAACTAGGCATAATATTTTGAATTTTTGTGGAGTAACTTTGGTCAGCCAAAGGCTGAATTTAATTCAAAGGGTTTGTAAATGCGCAGTTGCGCCTGCCTGTCGGTAGACAGGTGGTTTAGCACTTAACTTCGCAAGTACACACCAAACTGAAAATCCGCTTGGATTTTCAAAAGTTGGCGAGAACAAGCAATTACTTATAGCCATTGTTGTAACCAGTTTTTACTTTAAATAGTCAAAAGTGTTAACCATTTCATATTTTTCATCCCTTTTCATAAATTCTCGTAGGAAAGCTGTATGGCTTCCTCCTGACAATATAAATACCCTGTCATTTTTATTCAACTTAAGTCTATTAAGATTTGAATAAATCCTCAAATTCCTCTGATAATATTTTGCGGCTTCATCTGCACCTTCAAAACCGTTTTCAGTGCCTACGTAAGTTAAAATATCTGCATTTGCTGTAATAAGTAAATCCAAGAGTTTAGGGTGAGCTATCCTTTACTTCCTCGATTATGCTTTGATTCCCTCTTTTTGGGATTTATAACCTTTAACCTTAGCTGGCATTATGATCCTCTTTACTAAAGGATTAGATACCAATTTAGGCTAAGCCAAAAATCATTATTGGCTGCGTAGTTGACAAAACCACTGCGGCGGTAATCGAAGCCGGTTTCCAACTTGTTTTTCTCGCTAAACTTATAGCCTACTAAGGGGACAAGGCGCACTTCAAGATCATGGGCTTGCGCTTGAAAGGCATTGAGGTATTCGTGATTGATTTTAAGGTACCACTCTTTGGGGTCAACCCCAGTTCCGTTTAAGGGTAATTCTAGCGTTGCCCTGTAACGAAGGCGGTATTTTATGGGTTCTGATTGGCTTTTGGTTTGATCCATGCGAAAGCGATGCGCCATTCTAAAGGCGCTGTATTTTCTCACTAGAGTAAACTGCTGAATGTAGCGTACAATCAACTCTTGGTCCTGATACCGCAAAAGTATTCCGCCGGCCAAGGCATTGTTTAGCCCCGTTTTTTTAGCCGCGATCAAGGTGTAATCTGTATGCATATATTCATAGGTTGAAAGGGGCCCACATTCGATCTGCCTTTCCGTTATTCCATTTCGCGCTTGTATGCTGAGGTTAAGTCGCCAGTCGTTTTTCAATGCTTTGTTGAGGTTTAAACTGGGTAAGGTTCCCAAAGTGTTTTCTTGGGCCCAGATGCTACCACACCAGCTCCCAAGAACAAAAAGCATCACTATTTTTAACCTAGTATTCAAGATGGTCGGTGTTTTTTAAGACAATTTTTGACGCTCGTTCCACTGTGCCAGCTTCTGTAAACAGATACTCCATCATTTGACTTTGTTTGGCCTTGCTTACTTTGACAACCAACTCGTATTTGGTGATGATCTCTGTCGGTGCTTTCTTGTCCTTGATCCATTGGATCAAGCTAGGGGAGGGACCGCTGACTTGCACTTGGACTTTGACGATTTTCCTTTTTTGATATTTGCGATCAAAGTGGACTTTTATTTTGGCTTTCGCCAAAGAGGGAATCGCTGCCCAGGAGATTTTATACTCGATGTCTTCAATCCTCCCCAGAGAATCAAACTCTACGCTGTATTTACGGCCTTGATCAATCGTTTTAGCTTCATAGCTATAACCTACTAAGCTTTCTTCTTTATACCACTTGATTTTTTGGCTAAAACCTGCTGCCTCGATAAAGTTTAAGACTGTTACAGGTACTTGCGCTTTCTTAATGCGGGATTCTTTTTCGTATTTATCCTGCGCAAAGCTTTTTGTCAAACAACAAACTAAAACCAATAGGAAGGTGAGGTACGCTTTCATCAAAGCCCAAGATACTGAATATTCCAAGAGTTGATTTTTGTTTCTCCCACTGCTCGACTTAGAAGAAAAGTTATCTTTGGTACATACAAATGATTTCACCTTATGCCCATACTAGCGACGAATTACACCCCTTCTTTCTTTTTTAAAAACGGGCATCTCAATACCATGTACAGTTCTTTGTTTCGAAGAACCAAAGCCTTAGTCTTTAAACGTCAACGCATTGCAACCCCCGACGATGACTTTTTAGACATCGACTTGCTCGAAAATGGAAGCGATAAAATCGTGATTCTATGCCATGGGCTAGAGGGGAGTAGTGCTTCCAAATACATCCAAGCCACCGCAGCTTTATTGGCTAAAAACGGTTATGCCGTTGCTGCCATGAATTACCGTTTTTGCAGCGGAGAAATTAACCGCCAACTCATCACTTACCACAGCGGCCGAACCGAAGATCTGCATGCAGTTATCCAAACGGTTCTCCCTAATTACAGCGCGGTTTATTTGGTGGGCTTTAGTTTAGGCGGTAACCTCGTCTTAAAATACAATGGAGATGGGATCTATGCCCTAGACCCAAAAATTAAGGCCAGTGTGGCGGTCTCTGTCCCGGTGGACCTGTATGGCTCTGCCATTAAACTGCAGACCTTGGAAAATCGCTTGTACACCTGGCGGTTTTTACGCACCCTGTCAAAAAAGGTACACCTCAAACACCAGCAATTTCCCGACCAGGTGCCCATCGAACAATTGAAAAAGGTCAAAAAACTGATCGATTTTGACGAGTATTTTACTGCAGGCCTAAACGGCTTTAAGGATGCCCGAGATTATTACGCCAAGGCCAGTAGCAAGCCTTTCCTTGCCTCCATCTCTCGGCCAACGCTGCTCATCAACGCCCTAGATGATCCTTTTTTGTCTGATTCTTGTTTCCCTTATCAAGCCGCCGAAAACAACCCCCATTTTAGCTTGATGACCCCCACCTATGGCGGACATGTAGGCTTTGTGTCTAAAGGGGAAAACTATTGGTCTGAAGAGCAGATCCTGCGGTTTTTGGAGGGGTGTTAGTGTGAACTTAGCTTCACAATTGTTTGCTCCATAGCGGTTTGTGTTTATTAATATTTGCGTTTATACAGTGTTGTGCCTAGTTTTTTAATTTATAAATAGTGTCAGTTAGTGCCTCTTGTTTATAATGCAATAAAATTACTGTAGCTTCATTTTCTAATAGGTATTTTGTAATTCCGCCACCAAGAACTCCGCATCCACCAGTTACGAGCATTACTTTATCTTTTAGCTCAAATAAGTTCATTTCTATATTTTTAATGTTTGTGATTTAGTTATTTAGGAGGATAACAAAGCAATATTTTTGATGCCGTTTTAGAACTAAAAGTTATTTCTTTTATTGCTGCCGAAATAAATAATTCATCTCCTTGAGTATAATCATATTCTATACCATTACAAATCATAATTCCTGCACCAGAATATATTACAGCGACATAAAAACAATCATTCCCTTTAATGGTATGACTTCCATTTAAAAGTAATTCACTAAGACCAAAACAATTGGTATGTGTTTCATTAAACAATGTCCTTAAAGTGAATTGATTTGTGCTTTCAAGTACTTTAGGGGTTACTTTCCAATTATCAAGAACTTCGTCTAAAGTATAAGTGTCATAATGAAAACATTCAAGCATTTTTTCTTCTCCGACATCTTGATGAATCGATTCTGGTCCAATTTTTAACCCATTGGGAGTTGTCTTTTCTACACGCATAGTATAGTCGGTTGGCTCTTGCACTTCCATTAAAAAGCATCCTGTACCTATAGCATGTGGAACGCCTCCATAAATCATAAAAGCATCTCCAGCTTTTACTTCGATTTTATGCAAGCAATCAATCATTCCTTGAATGTTTTGGTTTTCAAAGTGCAATTTCCAGATTTCCTTAGTAACATGTTTTTTAAAGCCCATATACACATAGCTTTTTTCGCCGTTTATTTCACGTGTATCTAAAACATACCAAGATTCTGTTTTACCAAATTCTGAATTTAATATTGTTTTAGCGTACTGTTTATCTGGATGTACTTGAATTGTTAATCGTTCTAAAGAATCTAACATTTTAATAAGCACTCCTGTTGTTCCGTATTTATCAGCTAAAGCCTTTCCTAAATAGCTTTCTTTATCAGAATCAATTAAGTCTTTTAAAGGTATATGTCCTTCCGCTATTTCTATAAGAGATATGCCTTCATTTTCAGGTCTGTTTTTCCCGCGCGCAGTTATTGTAGACATTATCCACTCTTCTGGCATATTCCCATCTATTTCTGGAGACGTCTTTTTCCATCGATCAATTAAAGCACCTCCTTCATAGGTTCTCCAGACCCTATTTGGCAATTGTTTTAATGGAATTTGAGCGTATTTTGTTAGCTTTTTATTCATCTTCTGTTGACTGTCTGACATGAGTAAAGTAGTTGATTTTAGTTGTCCTAATTGTAACAAACTACTTCTATTAATAAGGCTTATATGAAATCTATAAATCCAGTTATAGCCACATATAACATAAAACAATTAAAAATAAAAGTAGCTGCCAATGCTATATTCATACCGATAGCAGTTTTATGGGACTTCATTAAATGTGATTTATTTAATAAGATTATAATAAACAATGTTATTAGTGGCATAACAAATGGACTCAGAGCTTGGGACGCTATCAAAATCCATACAGGTTTTCCGCCTAATACAGGCACAATTAAACCTGTTAAGGCTACTATAACTACAATTACTTTAAACAAGGGTCTTTTCATATTACGTGAGGTACCCGAGTAATCAGCAATTAACCACGGGAATAACAATAGGTTAGGGAAAATGGAAGACAATCCAGCACCAATAATACCTAAAGTAAATAATGTAAGTGCAAAGTCTCCAGCCCAAGGACCTAGTGCTTGCATCATATCTGTAGCACTATCTACTTTAGTTCCTGTAAAATAAAGTGTTCCAGTGGCACTTATCATAATGGCTAGACTAATTAAAAAAGTCATAACCATAGAAGACATAGCGTCTCTATTTTCTTTCTTTAAATCTTTTAATTCCCATTTTTGTTCTTGAACTAAAATACTTCGAGAGGCTAAACAAACCCCTGCCATTGTAGTGCCAACAATTCCAGCTATTATAAGTCCCATATTACCTCTATTTGGCAATTGTGGAAAAAAATCAATAATTGATTTTCCAGACTCTTTTACAACCATAAAGCTAGTAATCATAAATGCCACTGCCATAAAGGCAACAAGCATACTCATTACTTTAATAAAATTTTCATGTTTTCCTGTCCAGAAAAGACCGACCAATATTGCAATAAAGAAAGCAGAGACTATGGGTCCATTTAAAAAGGAAATAGATGTTTTCACAGAGATCCATTCCATAGTTACTTCTGCAACGACACCCATTACACCAATACACGATGAAACAATAGAAACAACCAAGGCTACGATAATAAAAATTGTAATTGGCTTTCCAAATGTCTCTTTAAAATTAAACATCAGGGTATTTCCAGAGATAATCGTTAGTCTACTAATTGCGATAAGTAAGAAATACGTAAAGAAACAAGACAATAATAAGGCCCAAGATAAACTTAATCCAAATTGAGCACCTGATACTACCATAGATGTTACGCTTCCGGTTCCAACTACATAACCTATAATAAAAAAGGCAGGCCCAAAGTCCTTGAGTTTTATTTTTAATTTATCTAAAAAGCTAAGGTCTCTTGTTGTCATATTGTCTTATTAATTCTAGCGTTGTGTGTTAGTAAAATTATAAATAACGTTATTAAATGTTATGTGACCTTCTTTTGCTGGGTAAGGACGACATATACTATGTTATGAGTTTTTTTAAGTTCAAAATAGATCGTAGTAGAATGCAATATACCGCTTGTTAACGATTTCGCCAACTGAAATAAAATTCCCACATTATAATAAAAATCCATCTTCAAATTATCATTATATTTAGATACTAATTTTAATTTTTAAGAGATGCTGATTGATCAAAAATTTCAGTTTAATATATTTAGAGCTACACTATTTATGGGAGCACTTTTTATGTGTTGTTCCTTGTTGAATGCGCAAAGGCCAGGAGTTATTCTTACATCAGATGGAGTTGAAAGAATAAAATCGAAGCTCGGTTCAATCCCATTGCTGGATCAGACCCTTGCTGCTGCTATTGAAGAAGTAGACGATGAAATGAAGTTAGCATTCGAAGTGCCAATACCGAAACATTTAGGTGGAGGCTACACCCATGACAGGCACAAGCGAAACTATTTTATACTTCAAAAAGCAGGTGTGATCTTTCAACTTACTGGAGATGAAAAGTATGGACAATATGTCCTTGACGGCTTGAAAGCCTATGCAGCTTTATATCCCACCTATGATCAGCATCCATCCAACCTTTCATATGCTCCTGGTAAGTTTTTTTGGCAAAGCTTAAATGACGCAAATTGGCTGGTTTATATGAGCCAAGCTTACGACTGCATTTATGATTGGATTAATAAAGATGACAGAAAACATCTTAATGAAAACCTGTTTCGACCGCATGCCGAACACCTAGCGCTAAGTACGCCTAGGTTCTTCAATAGAATCCATAATCATAGTGCTTGGGGAAATGCGGCCGTTGGAATGGCCGGCTTGGTGATAGGCGATAAAGAGTTAATTCAATGGGCATTGTATGGGGCTAATAATGAAATCCCGGGAGATAAGATCCTGGATGAGAATGGGAATTTTCTTGAATTACCAGAAATGAAAGAAGCTGGCTTCATTGCTAATATCGATGGGGCGTTTTCCCCAGATGGATATTATACTGAAGGTCCTTATTATCAACGATATGCGATGCTCCCTTATATGATTTTTTCTCAGGCACTTGCAAATAAAATTCCTGAAGCCAAAATCTATTCCTATCGAGACGGGATATTGTTAAAGGCCGTTTACGCCATTTTGAGTCAAACCAATACCGCTGGAAAATTTTTTCCAGTCAACGATGCTCTTAAAGGTATGTCTTATAAGTCAAGAGAGCTGATCAAATCTGTTGGAATTGCCTATCACTTTGGGGGGCAAGATCCAAGACTACTATCTGTGGCACTAAACCAGGGAAAGGTTACTTTAGACGACGCAGGCTTAAGTCTGGCCATGGGCTTGGCTAACGGGAAAGCTAAACCGTTCAATATACCAAGTATTCAATTGACTGATGGTGCGAATGGTAAACAGGGAGGCCTGGGAATCCTTAGGAGTACGTTTGAGGATGGAGAAGCCAGTTTGGTCATGAAATATACCAGGCAGGGTGGAGGTCATGGCCATTTTGATAAATTGGCGTTCACCTATTTTCATAATGAAAACGAAGTTTTTCAGGATTACGGATCTGCTAGGTGGGTAAATATTGAACAGAAGGGCGGAGGCCGATACCTTCCTGAGAATCGTTCTTGGGCGAAACAAACAATCGCTCATAATACTGTAGTTGTTAACCAAAAAACTCAGTTTAATGGTATAGTAAAAAATGCCAATCGTTTTCACGGGGATCCATACTTCTTCAAAACCGGAGATGAAATTCAGGTTATGAGTGCCAAAGAAAATAATGCTTATGGTAACACAAAAATGCATCGAACGATGGCTTTGATTAAACATGAGTCATTTGATGCTCCAGTTGTACTAGACGTTTTCAGAATTCAGTCCGATACAATCAATAGCTATGATTTACCCTACTATTATAACGGACATGTCATGCTGACCAATTTTGATTATCAAAAGGAGAGCATATTGAGTCCATTGGGGGAGGAACATGGCTATCAACATTTATGGAAGACGGGCGAGGGTTCGCCGTCAAAAAATGGTACAAAATTAAGCTGGTTTAACAATGATGTCTTCTATTCGCTAACGGCTTCATCCCTAGAAAGCGATAAGTTGTTATTTGCAAGAATCGGTGCAAATGATCCTAATTTCAACTTGAGGAATGATCCCGCATTTATTATTCGAAGGGAAAATATTTCAGGCAATACCGTTTTTGCATCGACTTATGAAATCCACGGTAAGTATTCACAGGTTGCGGAAGTAGGAACTAATACTTACAGCAGTATTTCATCGGTTGAGGTAGTACTCAATAACAATGATTATACTGTGGTTAAAGTGACTACTGTAAATAAAGAAGTGTTGTTTTTCGCAGTCTCAAACAATGACAATTCAGTTGAAAAAATACATGATTTAAAAGTTGATGATTTAAAACTGAATTGGAAAGGACCCTTCCTATTTCAGAAATAGTCATTCCCATTATTTTGGCCTCAATGGTCATATTTTACATTAGATATATCGGGTGTTGGCAGTTGATTTTTCTGAGCATTAGAAAAATTTGATGCAATCAACAAGACTACAATTGCGGTGATGGTTTTGAGAGTTGTATGTTACATCTTTAAGGTGATGTTTTTATTGTAAATCTCTATTTGTGTAATATCATCATTTCAAAATTGCTCCCAAAGTTTACTCATTTGCAGGTGCTGCATGAAGCACAAGGGATTTGTGTATGAAACGTAGCGCTTAAAAAGATACTAACTTTTCGGTTTAACACAGAGCCGACTTTTATATTTA
Source organism: Candidatus Arcticimaribacter sp. (assembly GCA_039768455.1). GTDB lineage: Bacteria > Bacteroidota > Bacteroidia > Flavobacteriales > Flavobacteriaceae > Arcticimaribacter. The sequence goes on along the minus strand of JBDNAJ010000122.1, from coordinate 401 downwards.
ATTTTTCTATTTTGAAAGCCAAATTAAAAATTTGGCGGTTTTTGTAAATAAGCACAATCACCGAAATATAATTAAGAACTATATTAAAAATTTTAATTTTAATGTATTTTTAGTGCACCAGTTTGGCGCGTCAATTGTTTAATACGGTTATTACTTAATAGCAATCTATAAAAATTTTAAAAATGATCTCAAATTATGATTATTTAGTAGTTACAGCATATTTCATCTTAATGATTGTTGTTGGTATTGTGTTTAAGAAAATGAATAAAAATACAAGTGACTATTTTCGTGGCGGAGGTAGTATGTTATGGTGGCTTGTAGGTGCGACAACTTTTATGTCATTTATTAGTGCAGTCACATATACGGGTGCTGCTGGTAAAGCTTATGAAACGGGAACTTTT
>JBDNAJ010000121.1:0-3491 GCA_039768455.1 Candidatus Arcticimaribacter sp. | reverse complement strand
TTAAAAAAGGGCTCATCACAACTTATCTCGACGAAGAGAACAAGTTGTATTTTGAATTATCAAATGACCTTTTAGAAAAAGAATTGCTTGTTGTAACGCGCTTTGCACAATTACCAGCAAACTATTCTGCCTACCTCAATGCAGGGTCAAAAACCGCTCAACAGGTCATTCGCTTTGAGAAAAAAGGAAAGAAAATTCTTATCAAGCAGGTGAGTTATAACAATATCGCTAGCGCAGAAGAAGACCCCATTGCCATTAGTGTAAAAGAGAACAACTTTGCTCCTATCCTAGCGGCTTTTGAGATTAAAAACAAAGAGACAGATCGCTTCTTGATCGATGTATCCAATCATTTTATGGCAGACTCTCCTGGTTTTAACATCATCCGAAAAGGGGATAAAGACCGCTATAAGGTTGGCGGAGTAGATAAAAAACGCAGCAGTATAGACAGTGCGAATAGCTTTCCAAAAAACACTGAGATTAGGCACACCCTCACCTTTAAGGTGAACAAACCCCCACGGGCTAATCGTTCGAATACCTTTAGCTTTCAAATCAATCATTCTTTTATCGTTTTACCAGAAGACCCCATGCCCGTTCGCTATGAAGATGAACGTGTAGGCTGGTTTAGCTTATCTAAGATTGATTACAGCTCACAGGCGTTAAAATCTGACGAATACAGCATTGTACGACGGTGGAGACTTGAACCCAAAGACAAAGAAGCCTACCTTAAGGGAGAACTAGTGGAACCCATTAAACCCATTGTATATTACCTCGATCCCGCTACGCCATTAAAATGGAGAAAGTATTTTAAACTAGGTATCGAAGACTGGAATAGCGCATTTGAAAAAGCGGGCTTTAAAAATGCCATCCTGGCAAAAGAGCCCCCAACGAAAGAAGAAGATCCTGACTTTAGTCCAGAAGATGTGCGTTATTCTACCGTACGCTATGTCGCTTCGACCACGCGTAATGCAACAGGGCCAAGCGTCTCTGACCCCCGCACCGGAGAAATTCTAGAAAGTGATATTATCTGGTACCACAACCACCTGCGCTCTTACCGCAATCGCTACTTATTAGAAACTGGAGCGGCAAACCCAAAAGCGCGCTCCCTCAACACGCCAGAAGAAGAAATCGGTGAAATGATGCGCCGGGTAATTTCTCATGAAGTAGGGCATGCCTTAGGTTTACCTCATAATATGAAAGCGAGCAGCGCTTATGCTGTCGACTCTTTACGCTCTGGATCATTTACGCAGAAGTATGGAATTGCGACCACCATTATGGACTATGCCCGCTATAATTATATCGCACAACCGGGCGATGAAAATATTCGGTTTGTACGTCAACTAGGGCCTTATGATGATTACGCCATTGAATGGGGTTATCGTTATTATGGGCTATCGCCAAAGGCGGAACAAAGCCAACTAAAAGCCATGGTCGATGCTAAATCCCTCGATCCCTTGTATATGTTTGGCGGAAGAGGAAATGATCCCAATTCGCAAACAGAAAATATTGGGGATGATCCTATCAAGGCCAGTAACTATGGATTAAAGAATTTAAAAATCGTCGCTAAAAACTTGATGGATTGGACCTTGTCCCCTAATGACACCTATGATGATTTAGAAGAATTATACGGAGAAATGGTGGGGGTATACAGACGCTATATCTATCATGTCCACAGCATGATAGGCGGAGTACATGAAACCAGACATACCACTAATCAAACCAATGCGATAACCTATCAAAATGTTGAACGCGCAAAACAATTGGCAGCACTCGACTTTTTAAAGTCAAATCTATGGCAGACCCAAAACTGGTTAATGGACAACCGCATCATCTCAGAAATTAAAGGAGAAGGGGGCTTAATCAGCTTACAAAACTTACAACGCTCTGCCTTGAATCGATTACTCAGTGTAAAGCGTTTAAACAACATGCTATCTACAAACGCATCACTGGCGGGTCAAGGGATGACTACAACAGAATTGCTTGATCATTTATATATTGACCTGATTACAGCACCTAAAAACTTAGATCTTTCTCAAAAAAGTTTACAAATCCACTTTGCTACGCATCTTAAATCTTTATTAAAAGAAGACAAACTCAACCCAACCATTAAAGCAGATGTTCAAGGTCTTTTAGGTAAAATCATAAAGCTAGCGAAGAAGAAAAGTAAAACAGCCAATCAAAGCAGCAAGAACCACTTCAATTATTTAAAAGAAGTTGCTCAAGTTGAACTAGACTAAAAGAGAGCGTCAATAATATCAAAGGCCGTTTCGGCCATTTTATTGCCCTTTTCGTCAAGCAGTGGGTTGATCTCACATACTTCGAGACAACTCACTTTATCAGAGGCCATAAACCCTTTGATCAAAGCGATGATTTCTTCTGGGTCAAAGCCTTTTGAAACAGGTGTTCCAGTTCCTCTAGAAATCAGGTCACAATCAAGACTATCTACATCAAAGGTGATGTAAATCAAATCCACCTCAGACAACTTTTCAAGGGCTTCTACAACACAGGTTTGAATGGATCTATGGCGGACTTCATGTACAGGATAAGCCCGAATATTGTGTTCCTCAATGCTGCGGTCTTCGGCTTCTTCTGTAGAACGCAAGCCAAAGTAAATCAAATGCTCTGGTTTTAATTTGGGGGCCTCCCCTCCTAGTGCTTTGATTTGATTCCAGCTTTCTTTAGTATCATCATGAATGGTATTGATCGCATATTTCTCATTATCGTGCCCTAATGCAGCGGCTAGTGGCATTCCGTGTACATTTCCTGAGGGAGAACTTAAAGGGGTGTGTAAATCTGCATGGGCATCAATCCATATCGCCCCTATGGTTTTGTCTGGAAATGCGGTTTTAATCCCCGCTAAAGTCCCTAAAGCAGAAGAGTGATCTCCCGAAATTACTAGGGGGAAATGCTTTTGCTGTAGCACCATGGCGGTAACTTCGCAAACGCGCTCGCATTGTTCAGCCACAAAATTGATTCGCTTAGCAAAGGTATTATTCACCTTGTCATAAATGGTTTCATTATGGGTGGGAACATCGATAAAAGGATGACGATTAAAAAAATCGTTTTCGCGATTAATCGCTGCAATCTCTAACGCATCAATCCCCATATCAGACCCACGGGTCCCTGCGCCTATATCAGATCTATTCTTAATGATTTTTAAACGATGATTCATGTGCCAATTTTTTGGGAAAGTACATATTTATTTCAAAAACTATTGAGACAAGTCGCCAATATTTTCTTTGATTTTTTATCTTTGAGCAAAACTAATTTTATGTCATTTTCCGACCTATTTACCTCTGGCTTTAAACAACGTAATCGCGATCATTTCGCTGCTATCGTACGTATAGCACTTTCTGATGGAATTATCACAGACGAAGAAAAAGCTTTTATTAATCGAACAGCGATTAATCTTGAAATTGAAGATGATGAGGTAGCGGAAATTATGGCAAATCCTGACAAATATCCCATTAACCCACCTGCAAACGAGCAACGTC
>JBDNAJ010000021.1:0-9813 GCA_039768455.1 Candidatus Arcticimaribacter sp. | reverse complement strand
CGGCGTATGAAGATCGAGAGGCTTGGTGTTTAAAAATCATTAGAAGACACTAATAATACATGAATTTATTCTTTATCATAGGATTGTTTCTTTTTATTAAATTTTGAATTTATCAAGAGTTAGCCACATACATACTCTTGATTATTAAACAATATTGAGGAGGATATTTATACATCAATATGCACAGCACTGTATTAATTATCGAGAGTAAAAATAATTGTTTTAAGGCAGTATAGTTCAGGATAGTTTACAGGCCTATTACCAGTATATTTAAATGCTCATAAAAATCTAAGCACTGTGAATTTTAAATTTGTTACACTTTTTTCTTTCTTCATTTTTATCTCAATAACTTCTTGTAGCAAGGACGCTTCACCTGTTGAAGAAGAAGTTATCGAAGAACCTATTGCCCAAGGGGATGAAGATACAGGTACATCCCTTGCTTGTACAGCACAAGGGACCAACCCCAGTAGAACAACCGATATTTCCAACCCTGTCAATGTCGGAACAATAGATGATAGAAGCTGCTATGCAAACTACAGAGAAGTGTCTATTTATGGTAAAACCTGGGGGGTATACAATATCACGCATGAATCTAATCACATGGACGCACCAAACACCTTACAGCCCCGCATAGAAAGATCATTGGATAGATCACAGACCACAGGGGTGGGAAGCTATGCAAGATTTACAGGCGTGGTTAGAATTCTAGAAGTAGGAAAAACCTCGAGCGATGGCACAGACGGCAGCTATATTATGCAAGCCAAAGGTAAACATACAGGCGGTGGCGGTTCTGCAGATCCTGCCATTTGTTTATTCCTCGCTAAGCCGGTTTACGGAACCAATTCCGATGGTGATCAAGTCCAAGTTTCATTTAATATTTTCAGAGAGCAGATTAATTACAGAGGAGGATCAGGAGCCGATGGAAGAGACATTATTTTCCTCAAGAATGTCAATAAAAACCAAGAAGTAGAAATTGAATTGGAAGTTGGGTTTCGACAAGATCCTAATGACGCATCTCAAAAAATACATTACGCAGATGCTGTCATAGGAGGGGAAGCTTTTAATTGGAATATCCCCGAACCCGAAAGAGGAACACAGTCGGGAATCCGATATGGTGCTTACAGAGTTAAAGGAGGCAGAGCTCAGATTAGATGGGCAAACACGACCTATCAAAAAGAAGAAGTACAATAGATTTTTAACAACCGATTTTAAAGCGAAAAAAAGCTTTCATTTTGTTGAAGTGAACTCCCATAAATAGTTGTCCATAATTATTAAGTCTTCATCTCGCAAACGGTGTAAGTTTTAAAAGGGTCAGATTGTACAATAGCTTTGTGCACTACTTTATTATCATAAACAAGTTTTAGTTCTAATTCCTTTTCTTTTTTTCAACTTTAGAGGGTAAAACACCTTCAATATTTTCTCGTTCTTTAATAAAAAGCATAATGTAGTAGAACTGTTTTTCGTCTAAGCCATAATCGTCAAAGTGTTTAAGGTAATCTTTATATGAAGAAATGTTTTGTTTTTTGAAATACTGGAAAATGTCTGTTCCACTTCCAAAACCTGAGTAAGTGGTCTCTCCATTTTCAGTATATTCTGCTTGAACATCGAAGTTTTCGCACCAATTATATTCTTGGTCTTCATAAAATAAATCATAATTGAAATAACGTTCTATGTCTTTTATATTGAAAAAATCCTCTGGGGCAACATCTCTTGCCCTCTCTCTTAATTCTTCCTCGGTTGCGGAATTAAGTCCCATAAAAGACCAGCCTCTTATTGTGTCTTCATCTAAACTCAAAAAATAGTGTTCGTCATCAATAGAACCAAAATAAATTGCGTTGATAGATAGATTGTAAAATTCTTTCATAATATCTGTATGTGGTTAATGAATAATACGCTGACACCAAACCAGAGGGGAAAGGAGCATCTGCAAGGAGGAACTTCGAAGAAGGCAAATCCTTGCGGATGAACCGACCTCTGGTAGTGTCAAAAGCGATTATTCGACCACATACAGAGAGAAAGAAAAACAATCAAAACGCATAGATAATTCTATATAACTTTATATAATCTAGTAGATAGGGAAGTGGATAGTGAAAAATAAAATGTTGTACTTATGTTGTACAAGGTGCACAAAAAAAGGCCTCACCTTTACAGTGAAGCCTTGATTTTGTTTGTAGCGAGAGCGAGACTTGAACTCGCGACCTCCGGGTTATGAATCCGACGCTCTAACCGGCTGAGCTACCTCGCCTTTTCAACGGTGGCAAATATAAAAAAAATGCCAACAATCGTTATGTTTTTAGCCCTAAAAAATATGCTTTTCTTTTAGCATGTTTCCATTTTTTCAATATATTGCTGCCCTAACATTTACCTATGTCATCTAAAGTAGCCTTTTCATTAGAAATTGATTTTCACGCCTCACCGCAACTGTTGTTTCAATATTTATCAACTCCATCTGGTTTATCAGAATGGTTTGCTGATAATGTCAATTCTAGGGGGGAAGATTTTACCTTTATCTGGGATGACACAGAAGAGTATGCAAAACTTTTGCAGAAAAAAAACAATGAAAAAGTTCGCTTTCGCTGGTTGAATGACGAAGAAGATCAAGATGACTATTATTTCGAATTTAAAATAGTAGTAGACGAAATCACAAAAGATGTTTCTTTAATCATTTCTGATTTTGCCGATGAAGATGAGTTAGACGAAGCTAAAATGCTTTGGGAAAACTTAATTGGAAGTTTAAAACAAGTACTAGGCGCCACTTAAATCTATGATTTCATATCAAGGTCAAAACTATACTTCATTAGATGAAGTACCTAGTGATATTTTAGCCGCTTTTATTCAACAAAACGTACTGACAGAAACCATTGCTATTCAGCAAAACAAAATCTTATTTTGGGAAGAGCATTATCTGCGCTTAATGGCTTCGATGCGTATTTTGCGTATGGAGATTCCATTGACGTTTACCATGGAACACCTAGCAGAAAAAATCCAAGAGATTACTAGGCATTACGCCGAGCACGAATTTAATGGGAAAGTTCATTTAAATGTTGTCAAAATGGCGCAGCCTTCTTTTGAACAACCCATTCCCGAAACTGCTTATTCGATTTTGGCTAGTCCTTCAAATGATCCAGCTTTTAAATATCAAAAAGCATCCCAACCCATTGACTTATACAAAGATCATTATCTATCCACAGGGCTGTATCATACAATTGAAAATGCTGTAGCGCAATGGCGTGCAATGGCATGGACTTATGTGCACGAAAATAATTATTGCGACGGAATTCTACTCAACACAGACAAGCATATCGTAGAAAGTTTAAAAGGAGCCTTATTCTTAGTAAAAGGAAATAAAATAAATACGCCAGCCTTAGATCAAGGCTGCCGAAAAACTGTCTATCGCAAACAGTTATTAGCGCTTTTAGAAAAGTCTTCGGATTATGAGCTTATCGAAGAAGCGATCTCTCCTTTTTCTATTCAAAAAGCAGATGAATTGTTTGTTTTAAGTGATGCGGACGGCCTTTACAGTATCGGACAATATCGCAAGAAAGCGTTTAAAACCGAACACACAGAAAAGATCTATTCATTATTTTTGGCACATCTTAATTCCCAACTTTAATTATAAGTGGGGTTATCTGGGGCATTCGCCCAAATGGTGTATTTCCCCCCTTTTTTTAGCATGGCGTTTCGCCAAAGGTCTTCTGGATTAGTGCTAAAAAGTTGTTTATAACGAGTACTCTTTTGAATTAACCAGCTTTCTAACGTTACCTCTTGTTCTAGTTGGCCTTTTGACCATCCACTATATCCTAAAAAGAAGCGACAATTCTCAGAATGAAGGCGTTTGTTTTCTACTGCTTCAAAGGCTTGTTCAATATTGCCTCCCAGATAAAGTTGCTCTTTGACTAAACGACTATCTTCAACTATGGGTTGGGTAGCATTGTAAACAAAAAAGAGTTGATCTGTATCGACAGGTCCCCCATAAAATAGCGGAAGATCAATTGTTACCTCTGGAACCATCTCATTAAGACAAAAATCATAGGTTTTATTAAAGATAAATCCCATCGGAGCTTTATCTTCTATGGTACAAATTAATACGATCGCTCGATGAAATGAGAGATCCCCTAGGATAGAAGGATCGGCAATTAAAAAGTCTCCAGTGTGAAGTTGATTATCCATGTTTAAAATTAGGCAAAAAAAAATCTCCCGAAGGAGATTTTTCTGTATTGTTAAAAGCTAAGCTTAGTTTACAGCACCTGATAATTCAGCACCTGCTTTAAACTTCACAACTTTTTTAGCAGCAATTTTGATAGTTTCTCCCGTACGTGGATTTCTTCCGTCACGTGCAGAGCGCTCAGACACAGACCAAGATCCGAATCCAACTAGTGAAACGCGTCCACCACCTTTAAGTGCTCCTCCTACATTACCTAGGAAAGACTCTAATGCTTTTTTAGCGGCAGCTTTTGAAATTCCTGCATCTGCAGCCATTGCGTCGATTAATTCTGTTTTGTTCATAATATTTTGATTTAAATTAACATTTTAGACATTTACAAATATATAGGCTTTGTGGGAAGTCCAAGGGAATTCGGCTTGAAATCCCCGCTATTGTTAATAAATCGGGCCGATTGTTTATAACCCAGCCCTATTTTAGCCTTGCCGAAGGGTCAAATTGGTAGCCATTGAGTAAATCTTTGACCTCCATCCGCCTTTTATTGGGCATTTGAACGCTTTCACAAAGCAAAAATCCTTGTGGATGGGCGACTTTCATTTGTTTATTCTCTATCACAATACTTAGTAGAGGGTAATCATGTGAGCATAACTCTACTTTGGCACTATATATTCTTAAGCGAGAATGGGTGTCATTTTCATAAAGTTCTGTCCAGGCAACTGGATAAGGGGAGAGGCCATTAATTTGTGCTTCGATTTCAAGTAATGACTTACTCCAGTCGATACGGGTATTTTCTTTGGTTAGTTTTGGCGCGTCTTTTTCGTTCCCATTTATTTCTTGTGGGTGGGCTTTTATACCTTCTTCTAGCGCATCGAGCGTAGCGACAATTACTTCTCCACCCAAAGGAGCAAGTTTGTCGTGTAAACTGCCAGCTGTCTCTCCTTCAACTATCACAATTTTTTCTTGTAAGAGTATATTCCCTGTATCGATTTTTTCGTCGATTAAAAAAGTAGTTACTCCGGTTTCTTTTTCTCGGTTGATCACTGCCCAGTTAATGGGTGCGGCACCGCGATAATTAGGCAGGAGGGAAGCGTGAAGGTTAAAGGTCCCTTTTGGTGGGATGGACCATACTACTTTTGGCAACATTCTAAAAGCAACCACCACAAATACATCTGCATTTAATGCGGTTAAATCATCAATAAAAGATGGATCTTTTAAAGAGGTGGGTTGTAAAAGGTTTAATCCTTGCTCAACGGCATAGTCTTTTACAGCCGAAGTGCTTATTTTTTTCCCACGACCCGCGGGTTTATCAATATTTGTGACGACTCCTACAATCTTGTGTTCAGCGTTTTGAATTGCTTTTAAGGTCGTAACCGCAAAGCCTGGAGTTCCCATAAATACTACTTTTAAACTCATAGTGCGCTATATTGATCTAATGTGTTTCGTTTGATTTTTTGTTGGTCCTCTAGCCATTCAATTGCCGTGGCAATTTGCTTTACAGAGTATTGCGGCAAAGATAATTTAAGCTGATGTGGAGCAAGTGCATTTTGCGTGAGAATTTTTAGTAATTCTTCGGTTATAATTGAGAGATCTACTTCTGGAGTGGTCTTATAACAGCTTTTCGCACTGCACTTTTCACAGTTTGTTTCTTTTGTTTCGCCAAAATATTCCAGCAAAGTCTTTTGTTTACATCGATGTTCTTCTGTCGCAAAAGAGATCATTGACGCTATTTTTTGTTGTTTGCTTTCAAGGTAGGTCTTGTTATTTCTCAATAAATCTCTTAAAGTATATTGATCCTCACGAGGGATTAAACCAATCAACTTTAGATCGCTTTTATTGTAATCAAATCGCATAAGGCCTTGCTCATCATATAAATTAAAGATGGCAATAAGTTGGACAAATTTTAGCTGACTAAGTCTTGTGACATCATCTAAATCAATGCTTATTTCTTGATCAAAAATTCCTGGGTATTTACGGCTAATTGTTTGTAAGGCTATGGCCTGTTCTTTTGATGCCTGTTCTAGTTCTCGCTTAAATTGAGTCGAGTTACACAACAACTGTATTTTTGCGTCTAAAGTACTGTGTTGGATTTGATGAAAAATACTCCCTTGGTCAAATAACGTAAAGCAGTGTGCAACTTTTTTTGGCGAAAGCTTGTAGCTTGAGCAAAAATCTAAAAAAGAGATATTCCACGATTCTTCATGTCCTTCTCCATAGGCTATATTGAGATAATTGCACAAATGTTTGTAGCACTTTTCAATAAAGTCTGTTGTGGGTAGATGGGATAAAAATTGCTTTTTAGCCCTTTCGGCGTCTTGCGGCTGAAAAAAGAGAATGGCTTTTGCGGCCTGTCCGTTTCTTCCTGCCCTTCCTATTTCTTGATAATAGTATTCTAAGCTTGCCGGGAGGTTTACGTGGATCACTTGACACACATCGGCTTTATCGATTCCCATCCCAAAAGCATTTGTCGCCACTATAGAAGGAGTCTTGTTGCTTTTCCAGGCGTGGAGTCGATCTTGTTTTTCGTGGGCAGATAAACCTCCGTGAAAAAAGTTAGATTTTATGCCATTTGCATTGAGTGCGGCAGAGATTTCTTCTGTTTCTCTACGGCTACTGGAGTAAATAATTGTTGACCCTTGTTCTTGCTTTAAGTTTCGAATAATACTGCCTAATTTATCTGGGGATCGATCAATCTCGATAGCGATATTTGTTCGTTCAAAAGAACTTTGAAAATGCTTGTGCTCCTTTAGCTTTAGCTCCTCTATAATGTCTTTTACTACTGTGGGAGTTGCACTTGCCGTAAGGGCAATTACGGGGACTTTAGGCAAGAGATTGCGCAGCGCTGATAAATGTTTATAAGCGGGTCTAAAGTCGCTTCCCCATTGTGATATACAGTGTGCTTCGTCTACAGCGATACATTTAAAATTTAGGCCAGCCAAACGTTCTAAAATACGCTTCTGCTGTAACTTTTCCGGAGAACAGTACACCAGCTTATAGTTGCCATAAGCGATATTGTCTAGCTGTTTTTCGATGGCTTGATCATTGCGTAATGCCATGCTTTTAATCCCTTTTTCATTGGCTTGTGCCACTTGATCTTGCATCAATGAGATCAAAGGAGAAATGACAAGGGTAGGGCCGTCAAATAGGAGAGAAGGCAGTTGATAGCATAGCGATTTTCCACCGCCTGTTGGAAGCAGCACAAGAGTGTCATTAGCGCTTAAAAGCGAGAGACAAATTTCTTCTTGTAAGGGCCTAAATTGGTCAACCTTCCAGTGTTTTTTTAAAAGCGCCTTTAGCTTATCTGTCATGGCATTTTTTTAAAATATACGCCATGCGTTCTTCTGGCGAGAGAAAAGGTACTTCAATAATGGAGCCTAACGCTTGATAACTTTCTTTAACTGCCTGATGTAAGGAGACTGCTTCGTCAAAAGACTCCATTCTACTTTCGTCTATTTGATAAATCTCAGCTACAGGGGCAATGGAAAAAACAAGGTCATACGGGTATTTTTCTAATTCCTCTTCCCAGTTTTTTTGTGGGGCTTTAGTATGCCTTAGATAAGCAGTAACATCGGCTAAACCGCGATCAAAAAAGATCAGTTGTCCTTTATTATTATCGGCAATGATGTTTTCTGCAAGACGAAATTGTTCCTTTCTATCGTTCCAGATCAATTGGCTAAACGCCAAAGGGTCTTCTGCAAAAAAGTTGTCTTTCCCCTCTGCTTTCCCCATTTGTATATACTTTCTCGAAGCTTCGTCAAAGCAAGAGTATCCTTCTTTTTTTAAGAGATTGATCAGGGTTGTTTTACCGCTGCCAGGCCCTCCTGTAAGAACAATCCGCTTATAGTGTGTCGTTTGTGTTTCGATAACCTAAGATTTCAACTATATTTGTATAAAAATAGCCCAACCAAATGCTTCCAAAAGAAAATCCAGAAGAATTTTATTCACGATTTCACGAACAACTCCTCAATTCGCAAGATTGGCCAGGTGTTTATTTGTTTAAATTTATTTTGAGAGAAGGAGAAGTAAAAGAGCAAGTATTAAAAGATATGTTTACCCAAAAAGAGGCCGTTTTTTCTAAGAAGGCCTCTTCAAAGAAAACCTTTACCAGCTTATCGGTAAAAGTAACAATGGAAGATCCAGATGCGGTAATAGCCATCTATAAAGAAGCCCAAAAGATTAAAGGACTAATTACCCTATAATTTTTTCTTTTTTCATTTAAACACTACATTTACAAAAGCATACCAAAAAAAACTACCCAACCATTTATGGAAGCATTGCAATACAATTCCGAAAGGACACCTTTGATTATACCCGAATACGGACGTCATATGCATATCATGGTACAACAGTTAAAAGAGACTGAAGACCGTGAAGAACGCAATAAAAAAGCAAAAGCCATTATAGGAGTGATGGGGAATCTCAACCCACATTTGCGTGATGTACCTGATTTTCAGCATAAGTTGTGGGATCAATTATTTATGATGTCTGAATTTTCGCTAGATGTTGACTCTCCTTTTGAGCAACCCGATAAAGAAGTTTTAGAGCAAAGACCTGAACCCTTAAGCTATCCGCAAAATTTTCCTAAATACCGTTTTTATGGCAATAACATCAAGAGTATGATTGATGTGGCCTTAGGTTGGGAAGAAGGGGAAATGAAAGATGCTTTGGTATACAATATCGCGAATCACATGAAAAAGTGTTTTTTGAATTGGAACAAAGACACAGTGGATGATCAAGTGATTTTTGATCACCTCACTGAACTTTCTAAGGGTCAACTCAAAGTGAAAGAAGAACATTTACCACTTACCCTTACTCAGGACGTATTGCGCATGAAGTCTAAAAACGGCAATGGACCAAAGAGTAATGGAGGCAGTAAGCCAAGAAAAAACAGAAACCGTAAACGTTATTAAACGCTATCCATGGGGACATTCATCATTGAAGGTGGACATCAATTAAAAGGTGAAATCACACCGCAAGGGGCAAAAAATGAAGCCCTTCAAATTCTATGTGCTGTGTTACTTACAGCAGAAGAAGTTACCATCAACAATATACCAGACATCATCGATGTCAATAAACTCATTCAATTACTGATTAACTTTGGGGTTAAGGTAACCCAGCTAGGACCGGGATCTTACCGCTTTCAAGCCGACGAAGTCAACTTAGATTACTTGCAATCTGATCAATTTAAAATTGACGGAAAAGGTTTAAGAGGCTCAATCATGTTAGTGGGACCATTATTAGCCCGTTTTGGGAAGGGAAGTATTCCTAGACCAGGCGGAGATAAAATTGGGCGACGTCGTTTAGATACTCACTTTGAAGGTTTAATCAAGCTTGGGGCAGAATTCAACTATAATTCAGAAGATTATTTTTATTCTGTCGAAGCCAAAGCATTAAAAGGAACTGATATGCTTTTAGACGAAGCATCGGTCACAGGAACAGCGAATATTGTCATGGCGGCCGTTTTGGCCAAAGGAAAGACCAAGATTTATAATGCCGCTTGTGAGCCTTACTTACAACAGCTGTGTAATATGCTCATCCGCATGGGCGCAAATATCTCGGGTGTTGGATCAAACCTATTGACCATAGAAGGAGTAGAAAGCCTCAACGGAACAACTCATCGTGTTTTACCTGATATGGTAGAGATAGGAAGTTGG
>JBDNAJ010000020.1:0-13947 GCA_039768455.1 Candidatus Arcticimaribacter sp. | reverse complement strand
GCGCCGATGGTACTGCCTAACGGTGGGAGAGTAGGTCGTCGCCTTCTTCAAACCCTCTACAGTAATGTAGGGGGTTTTTTTATGCAGTAATGGGAAGTTCTTTTAGTTTATCTTTGTCTCTGCTTATGGCAAGTCTGGTGTAGAGAGCTGAATCGTATTGTCTTTGGAGTTCCCTGACACTCCAATTGTTTTTTGCTGATTCGATTTCATAGAACGAACGCTCAGCTTCATCATCTATTCTCATAAGTGTTAAGTAATGAGACCAACTCAATTTGAATTCGTCAAACAGTGTCTGACCTTTTTGTTCAGAGTCGTCAGACAGCGTCTGACCTTTTGAGTAGGAAAGGTAAAATTGACGCATTTGCTTGAGGTTAGTACTTGAAAAACCTTTCCCAAATTCCTTTGTCAAGGTGTTGGATAATTCGTCTATTAGTTCCTTTCCGTATTCAGCTCTGTCTTTTCCATTCTGCTGTTCTTCAACTATCATTCTGCCAATTTCAAAATAGGTGAGAACCATTGTTTGGTTAACTACTCCAACAACACTTTGACGAGCATTTTTAAGTAACTCGACTATTTGAGCGTGAAAATCTCTATGTAAAATCTTGTTTTTCATTTCTTAAGCATATCTCCCCCTAGCGCGCGTCTGCGACGCGTGACCCATCTTCAGGAAAATTAGTATTAAAAAGGAATGCAGTTTTGTGTATCATGAGTAGGTTTCACTTTTGGGGGTTTAAACAGTTAATTTTTTAAAGTAGACACGCGACAAAGACGTGTACTACTTCGAAGCTATCCAGCTGATAGCAATAATAAAAAGTCTAAAAGCAAAAAAGTTCGCTCCAAGCAATGTATTATTACCCAAAAAGACCTGTAGTGAAAGCCAGGGGGGTAGGTTAATCGGTAGAAGAACAGTTTGGGACAGTTCATTTCAAATGTAGTAAATTCTGTGGAAAAATGGTTTTGTGGAGTGTTTATGCTCCTAAGCATTTAGTCGAATGGGAGAAAGAAAAGGCTTAAGTTGACCATCGATTCGCCTTCCATTGTTGTTGTTCTTTTGGCGTAAGGAAGGTCCAAGCCACAATCCTAGTGGATTTATTTCCGGTACCCATGGGGAGGGTTTTTACAGCGGTTGCTTTGGCCTTTTTTAAAGTTGTATAAATGGCTTTTAGGTGCTCTTTTTTTGCGACCAAGCTGGTGAACCAAAAACAGTTTTGGGCTTGTTGTTTACTCTCTGCGATCATGTTCTGGAGGAAGCCTAACTCGCCGCCTTCACAAATCAGTTCGTTGCTTACTCCGGCGAAGTTAAGGGTGGTTTTCCCTGTCTTTTTGCCTGTCAGATTGCGCAATTTTCTTTGGGTACCTTTTAAAGCCTCTTTTTTAGAAGCGTGAAAAGGCGGGTTGCACATGCTAAAGTCGATGCTTTCGCTTTGACGCAGTATGCCCGCGAAGATCTTCTTTTTGTCGCTTTGTAAACGGCAGTCTATTTTATTTTTTAAGCTGGGGTTCTCTTGGGCGATTTTTGTGGCGACCGCGACGGACTTAGGGTCAATGTCTGAACCTATAAAGCACCATTGATATTCTACTACCCCCAGGATCGGATAGATGCAACTGGCACCCACGCCTATATCTAAGCTTCTTATTTTTGCCCCCGGGGGGCGTTTCCCAGCATTGCTTTGGGTCAATAGATCTGCTAAAACATGGAGGTAATCTGCTCTTCCCGGGATGGGAGGGCAAAGATTTGCATCGGGGAAATCCCAATATTGTATATTATAGTAGTGATAAAGGATGGCCTGATTAAGGCATTTCACTGCTGCGGGATCAGAAAAGTTTATAGATTCATTTCCGTATTGATTAGGGCGGATGTGTTGCGCTAGTGCTGGGTGGGTGATTTTTAATGCCGATAAATCATAGGGCATTCTGTTTCTGTTTCGGGGATGTAAGGAGGTTTTTACCTCTTGTAGTTTTCCAGTGGGCATGTGCAATCCGTTCAAGTGTTTTCGCCCTATGGATAGGGTGCAAGCACCCCAAAGATAGGGATAATATCACAGGGGGTTTTAATGGAGGAATGGACCTTAGTTAGAGATCAAACTGATACTGGAATTTGAGGTAGAGTTGAGAGTTGTCCACTTGGAAATCGCTGCGATTCTCAATTCTAGAATAGCCGTTTGTTCCGCCAATATAAAAAATGGTAAAAGGACTGGGGTTCCACTTTAAAAGGGGTTGTACAAAAAAGACTTTATCAAAGTCGTTGTATTCTCCAATTAAACGGAAGGAGAGGTTTTGGTTAAACTGATAATTGATGTTAAGACGACCAATGTAGCCCTTAAAATACAAGCTATTATCCTCCTTAGAGCGCAATTCGCTATATCGAATACTGGGGGTAAAAAGCAGTTTGGGTGTAATTTGAAAGTTGTTAAACGAGCCTATAAACATGGCCTTGCCCACACTGGGGTCGTCTTCTTCATAACGAATGGATTCAGAGAAGGAAACAAAGGCCCTTAGGTTGATGTTTTCAGAAGGATTGTAGCCGTTAAACATGCTGACCTCTGTCATATTGCGTCCCACAAAGCCCACAAATTCTTCGTTGATGATATGGATTAAGTTAAAGGAAGTTCTCCAATTGCCTTTCCACTGGACAAAGGTGTTGCTAAAGACATCAAAATACTTTCTCAAACTATTGTAGTTAAAGGTTAATTCTGATCCTAGGTTGACGTTTAATTGCTGTATCAAGCCTTCTTTATCTTCGGGATAATAGGTGTAATTATGGGTGAGTTGCATATTGCGAATGCTGTTCTGGGTGACAAAACCCAAAGGGGTCTCATAGTGCGGAGAATAATGCACATAGTAAAACTCTGTATTCCAATTCCGGGTGTTACGTTCAAGCGAAAACAAAAAGGCATTTCCTTGCTTTTTTTCTCCGTCTAGCGCAACGGTCTTGTCTCTAATTTGATCTTCGCTGTCAATCCAGTCTTTGACCGGTTCTTTGATTATACTGGTATTTAATTCAAAGTTAAGGGTGTATAGTTCTTTAAAGCGCAAGAGTCCATTGAGGCCCACGGCATGCCCATTTCCGCCATCTTCAAAGATGCGATTGGTGGATAGTAATCCAATATAGGCGCCTTTGTCAAAGGTGCGTTGATAGCTAAAGATATTTGAAAAGGCTTTTCCGCCCTCTCCGTCATAAGATTCGTTTTCTCCCGCGACTAAGTAGGGGGAAGCTTGGTCATAGGCCGCCAGCCAATAAACCCGATGTTTGTCCCCTTGATGAATCAATTTAGTCGAAGCCAGGGGGTCGTTAACAGTTCTGGTATAAACGGTGTTTAAATTAGAATTAATGATTTCATTTCCCTCATTAAAATAGGGACGACGTTCTGGAAAAAAGAGGGCAAAGGTGGTGTTTGCATTGACTTGGGAAACATCTGCTTCTACCTGCGAAAAGTCTGGATTTAAAGCAAATTCTAAAGAGGTGACGCTGTTTAGATCAAAGAGTCCGCTCAAGCCCACATTGCCCAATGGTTTCCCATAGTCGACTTTCCCCATTGCTTCATCATCAGACAAGCCCCCAAAAACATAAGGGAGGAGATTGACTCGATTTTTAGCTTCTACCCCTTTTAAAATGATTTCATCTGGAGTTTGACAAACTAAGCAGGGATTGTTTCTGTCGATGGGGAAGTTGATGCTCTGGCTACGGGTGTTGTCTGTATAGGTGCTTCTCGCGAAAACGACCTTCCAGCGCATTTCTTCTGCGGGTTTGAATTGTAAATTGGCAAAAGGGATTTTTAATTCTACTTGGTAATTGTCTTGGTGCTTACTCGCTCTGGATTCAAAATTGACATCATAGTTGTCGTCCCCGCCGTTTGAGAGGACTTTCACATCGATTTGGTTACCTTCTGGGTTTGCCCCTAGGGCAATCATATAGCGTCCATCTCCATAAGCATCAAAGCCAAAGAGGACATTGTCATCTCTAAAACCTTCGTCTCTATTGCGGATAGAAGACCTGAGGTTCTTCATATCTGCATAGGCGATAAAACCGATGTATAGATCTGTTTTGGTGTATTTGATATAGGCTTTTGTCTTGTGAGGAGGCGGAGTGTTATCGCCGGGATCCACTTCATAGTCAAGGCTAAAATTTTGAGCATCTTGCCATTCTTGCTCTTCTACATTACCGTCTAATACAGGAGCCGTATTCTGTGCAAAAATTAGAGAAGAACTAAAGAAGATAAGAATTGGGAGGAATGTCTTCATTAAAATGTATTATACTGTTATGATGAAATACTTTAAGCTTTGTTACAGTTCATATTGTTAATTTTTCCTTAGCTTTAAAAGAAAAATGGGCATGTTTGATCACCTTCCCTTAGAAGAAAAATGGAATGTCTATACTCATGGTTTTGGGGCGATTGCGAGTTTAATCGGGATCAGTTGGATTTTTTCTTCCTCTAGTCCAATGGAGTTATGGACCATTCTAGGCGTTTTTATTTATGGCTTTTCGATGGTCTTTTTATTTTCTGCTTCGGCTATTTATCACGGGGTCAAAGAATCGCGTCAAGCTTTTTGGCAAAAGATCGATCATATTGGGATTTATCTATTGATTGCCGGGAGTTATACCCCCGTTACTTTGACCATCTTAAAAGAGAGTTCTGGTTATTATTTATTAGCTGGGGTATGGACCATTGCTTTGATTGGGACTATTTATAAGCTTTTCTTTATCGGTCGTTTTAAAAACCTTTCTCTTTTCCTTTATTTAGGCATGGGGTGGCTAGTGGTTTTTGACATCCAAAATGTCATGGCATTGTTTCCTGAACAGGCTTTTATTTACCTCGCTTTGGGGGGATTTTTCTATACTGCCGGCACGATCTTTTATCGCTGGGAAAAACTTTATTTTCATCATGTGATTTGGCATGTATTTGTTTTGGCAGGGGCTGCCTCCCACTTTATGATGGTTAAAGAACTGGTCTTGTAAAATGAAAGGATTGAAGCGCTTTTTTCTTTGGTTTAGCCTAGTAGGTTTTCTCTTATTGATCCTCTTTTTATGGGGAAGTAGGTCGATGGAAAAGCGCGATGATTTCTCTGATTTTAAGATTGCTTTTCAGCAAAAGAAACTTCCGATTGAAGAATATCGTTACACACTTGATGATGGGGAGATGTACTATGTGCGAATAGGGGATAAAAGTCTGCCCACTCTTTTGTTAATTCACGGCTCTCCGGGGGATTGGACCGCCTGGAAAGATTTGATTCTTACCACCGATTTAGCGCAATATTATCAATTGATTATACCCGACCGACCTGGCTATCAATCTTCGACTACGATGGGAGGGGGGGTAGCGATTCAAAGTAGTGTTTTGGCGCCTTTAATGGAACAACATTGTCAACCTTCTATCGTTGCGGGGCATTCTTTTGGCGGAGCCTTAGCCTTACAACTAGCCGTAGATTATCCAGATAATGTTGCTGCTGTTGTTTCTCTTGCTGGGACCATCGCAGCACCTTTTCAAGAGCCCAAGTGGTATAATTATTTGGCGGAGTATCCATGGATTCAAAAATTTCTTTCTGAAGGATTTCTAAAGAGCAATCGAGAAATGATGTTGCTTTCAAAAGATCTTTATGCCTTAACGGCAAAATTAAAGGGGCTGAATTTACCAATTTATCTGCTTCAGGGCGGGAAGGATATTTTAGTAAATCCGGGCTCTCCTTTTTATTTATTAGATCAGTTTAATAATGTTTATTTAAGGTTTAACAGTCAATGGGATCATTTTATCATTTGGACTGAAATGGAAGAAGTTTCCCGCTTTTTGCAAGGGCTTAATCTTTAAAATAAACGTCTCCTTTTCCGGTAATGCTTTTATATAAAGAAGGCATTCCTTTTGACACTACATTCGCATCACCTTTGATCACTACATGGAGTTTTTCTGTGGTATTGACTTCGCAGTAACCTTTTCCTAGTATAGTGATATCGACGTTTTTTGCTGGGACATTATAGCCATTAAAGCGTCCATCTCCCTCTATATTTACTTGAAGACTGTCAATTTCTTCTATAGGAGTATTTGCCTTGATGGTGGCATCTTCTCTCAATAGCAGAAAGAATTTGCGCATCCCTTGAAATCGATTGATTTCTAAGAAGCTCTTTTTGCTCAAGTTGATGTTTAAATCATCTTGATTGACAAAATCTTTAATGGTGACTTTACTTTCTGCATCAATAAAGAGATCTTTGATTTTTGGTGCAGTGATTTCTATCTTAAGTTGGGCTTTGTTTTCACAAAAAGGAAAACGATTAGAGATGCTTAAGGTCTCATAGTTTACATAGTTGTTAAGAGAATCTAGATAACGTGGGTGTCCCGTAATTTCAATTTGATGATTTTTACCTTGTTTAAAGGTATACTCTCCAGGGACAAAAGTTTCAATTTGAGTAAAGTGATCTAACTGATACACTTTAGTAACTATTTCATCTGTTAAATAGAAACATTCATCATACTCTTCTGTACAACTGACAAGATTGATTAAAGTAAGCATTAAAATCGCAGGAATAAAACGTGGGTTTATAGTGGGTATCATCATAATTAAAAATTTAGTTGTTGAAATACTCGTTTAAAAACCTTGTTTACTTGCTATAAAAAAAGAACCCCTAAGAAGTAGTTTCGTAGGAGTTCTTTGGAAAAAAATAAGTAGCGTAGGTTAAACTCAATTATTAAACTATAAGTATTTTCTTGGTGTAAAGATGCGTTAAGTCTCCCCTAAGTCTACTATAGTGTGTATTAAGTGGTATCAACCATTAAATAGATGGTTGATATGGTGTAATAAGTGGTAAAGTGGTTTAAAAGATGGCTGCCATCCCTATTCCTAAAAGGATGGTTAAGAATTTCTGTAAGTTGAAATTATGCCCTTCTGTGCTTTCAAAAAGGATGGTGGTAGAAATATGAAACAATATCCCCACGACAAAAGGTTCAACAACACTATGGGTAAATTGTGTGTCAGTGAAAGAGGTAACATAACTGCCCAGTGGACTCATTAAGGCAAAAAGACATAAGGCAACTACTTTTAATAAAGTCGTAGCATTTGACTGAAGCAATAGTGCCCCGATGACTAAACCGATGGGAATTTTGTGAACGCTTACTCCCCATAGCAATGCTGGTTGCAAGCCTAGCGGCATTCCCTCAAGAAAAGCATGGATGCATAAACTGATGAGAATTAGCCAAGGAAATTTAGTCGAATGATGATGGGTATGACCGTGTTCGGCTCCTTTGGATAAAAACTCTAAGAGAATTTGAAAAAGAATCCCGCCTAGGATCCAAAAGCCGGTTGTTTTGGTGCCAGCCTCATAAACCTGTGGCAGCATTTCTAAAATTAATATCGACAATAAGAAGGATCCGCTGAAGGCTAGGATGAGTTTCATCCCCTTTGGCGTTTTTGGCTTAAAGTAAAAGGCAATACCAGCACCTATAAAAACAGCGATAAAGGGCAAAAGGAAAGCGAAAATCATTTTTAGTGGTTTCTTGGCTAAAGCAAGTTTGATTGGCCAAAATTAAACTATTTTTGACGGAAGAAACTCACCCATGAGCGCAAATTTTAAGATGTTAGCCAAAACCTTTTATGGTTTTGAAGATTTATTGGAAAACGAATTAAAGCAACTTGGTGCACAAGAGGTCGAAAAAGGGAATAGGGTAGTGCATTTTAAAGGCGATAAAGGCTTTATGTATAAAGCCAATTTGAGTTTGCGCACTGCCTTGAAAATTTTGGTTCCCATTTATCATTGCCGCGTCAATAGCGAGCACGACTTGTATCAAGCGGCCTATGATTATCCTTGGGAAAATCACTTTTCAGTCAATGAAACTATTGCGATTGATAGTGTTGTTTTTGGTGAAACCTTTACCCATTCCCTCTATGTTTCACAAAAAGTTAAAGATGCCATTGCCGATAGTTTTCGTGCCAAAACAGGGCAACGTCCTTCGGTTAATTTAAAGTATCCAGATGTGCGGATCAATGTTCACATCGATCAAGATCAGTGCAGTTTTTCCCTGGATAGTTCTGGCGCTTCTTTACACCACCGCGGTTATCGAACGGCTACCAATATTGCTCCGCTAAACGAGGTGCTCGCCGCTGGGCTAATTTTACTCTCTGGATGGGACCAGCGCACCGACTTTTTAGACCCCATGTGTGGGAGTGGAACGATTCCTATCGAAGCAGCTATGATGAGTTGTAAAATACCCGCCAATATCAACCGCAAAGAGTTTGCCTTTGAGAAATGGGCCGATTGGGATGAAGACTTGTATCTAACGATTGAAGAAAGTCAGCTGAATAAAATCCAAGGTCTCGCTGGAACGATTAGTGGTTTTGATAAAGCGCCTTCTGCTGTTGAGAAAGCAAAGGATAATGTGCGTAATGCCAATCTTGAAGAATTTGTGTCGATCGAGAAAGACAATTTCTTTTTTAGTCAAAAAGAGCAAGAAGGTCCGTTGCATATCGTGACAAATCCCCCCTATGGAGAGCGTTTAGAAGGGGATATCAATGCCCTTTACGGCAGTTTTGGAGATACTTTAAAACAGCATTATACCAATACGCAAGCTTGGATGATTACCTCTAATTTAGAGGCGATGAAGCATGTTGGCTTAAGGCCTTCGCGTAAAATAAAATTATTCAACGGGAAATTAGAGTCGCGTTTATTGCACTTTAATATCTATCCTGGGACAAAGAAAATACACAAACTTAATTCTTCTGACTCATGAAAAAAGAAACCATAGCACTCTGTCTTAATTTTGTCTGCTTCGCAGGTTTTTTCTTGTTCTTTAAAAATGGAATTGGGTCTCTTGTCCCCATGTCTTATGTACCCTTAGTTGCATTGTCAGCCTTGTTTACCGCCATTGCAAGTCCTAAGTTTTTAGTGAATGAAGGAAAGCTCTTCATGAAAATCCCTTTTGTGAAAAAATCAATTGGTTTTTAGTCTACCTTCTTTTTAAATCGAAAGGGGAGTGAATAGGTCAAGGTATAATTAATGCTTCCGCCAAATTTATTGTCGTCTGTAATCCGATTAAACCCAGGCGCATAAAGGTTCCCAAAATCTTGTGGTTGTTTGTCGTTGAGTAAACCGTGCATCCTCAAGCTTAATCCAGCATAGAAATTAGGGAGTAACTGTACTTTTAGACCAAAGAGAAATTCAAACCATCCTGTACTTAGTTGTTCTCTTTCTCCTGTTAAATATCCTTCTGTAGTGTTGACTGCTAAGTATTGTGTCAAAGAATAAAGGGTGTAATTATTTACTGTGTGAGTATGGAGGCTTCTCGCGAGTCTAAACCCTATAAATAACGCATTGTCCATTCCTTTCCAGTTGTTGAAAAAGTTGTAATCTATCCCTGCTTTAATATAGGATCCCTTAGTGGTAAAGTTGATTTGCTCAGCTTGTTCGGTTCTTTTTTCAGAGCCTATTTCTGCCGCAATAAATACTCTTTTATTTAATTTTAAATCTCCCACTAATTCAAGCCCTTGATAGCCTTCTTCGAATTGAGTGCGGGCTGGTTTTATCATATCCAGTCCAACCCTAAGGGCATAGGTGCGGGGAGATTTTTTTTCTTCGGCTTTGCCTCCTTCTTCTTGTGAAAAAGCAAACAATGACCATAAAAGACTAATGGTAAATAGCCAGATGTGCTTGCTCTTCATTTCGAATGGTGTCTAATTGTACGGTTGATCTTACATACCAGCTCAGTGATCCTGTAGTCGTGATAGCAGGATTATTAAGTACATATTCTGCACTGTAACCACAGGCCCTGCGGCTGTAAATATCTTTTCTATTTGAGTGATTGAATTGTAAAGTGTCTGCAATGGTTAAAGTCGCTGTGCTAGAGGGTAAAATAAAAACATAGCGGGTAAAAGTTTTAGAGAGGTCCATGGGAATACCGAGAGAATCTGAACTCAATATTGCATAAAGATTTTCTTGGTTAACCCCTTTGACTTTAATGCCAGAAGGGCTTTTTAAAGTACTAGGATCGTCTTTGTCATAGAAACGAATAACCACACGGGGAGTACCAGGTGTTCCTTCATTACAGACGTCGTCCTTTTCGCATCCTATTACTAGGAGCGCTAAAAACAGTAAACAAAGAATGTTTTTTGACATGGGTTTAAATCTTCTCTAAAAGTACAACATTTTCTACATGATGCGTTTGAGGAAACATATCGACTGCTTGGGTTTTAACAAGTTTATAGTCTTCTTTTAACAATGCTAAATCTCGGGCTTGAGTGGCACTGTTACAGCTGACATAAACAATGCGTTCTGGCGAAAGAGAAAGCAGTTGATTGACCACATCTTTGTGCATACCATCGCGTGGAGGGTCTGTAATGACGACATTCGCTTTGCCATGACGTGTGATAAAATCTTCAGTAAAAATAGCTTTCATGTCTCCGGCTTCAAAGAAAGCATTGTCGATTTTGTTTTCTGCTGCATTTACTTTTGCTGCTGCAATAGATTCTGGGACAACATCTACTCCCACGACTTTATTGACTGACTTAGCGATAAACTGTGCAATGGTACCTATCCCCGTATAGAGATCATAAACCACATCTTCTGCTTTTAATTGCGCAAATTCTCGGGTGATTTTATACAACTCATAGGCCTGGAGAGAGTTCGTTTGATAGAAGGTTTTAGCGCCAATCTTAAATTGTAAGCCTTCCATTTCCTCAACAATATAATCTCGTCCAGCATATAAATTGATGTCTTGATCATAGAGGGTGTCATTCGCCTTGTTGTTAATCACGTATAACAAAGAAGTGATGGCTGGAAAAGTTGCTTTGATATGATCCAGTAAAGGGGCCAGTTCTGGGGCATCATGAACTACTTGTAAAAGCACCATAACTTCTCCAGTCGATGTGGTGCGAATCATTAAAGTTCTTAAAAAACCACTTTGATCTCTGGGATGGAAAAAGGTCAATTCTTTTTCAATGGCATAACGTCTTATTTCGTTTCTAATGGCATTTGAAGGATCTGCCTGTAAATGACATTTATCGATATCGACGATCTTATCCCACATCCCCGGTTTGTGAAAACCTAAGGCATTTTTGTTGAATTCTTTTCCAGACGCGATTTCCTCTTGGGTCATCCAGCGATTAGAAGAAAAAGAAAATTCCATTTTATTGCGATAAAAGTAGGGGCTTTCATTCCCTAAAATCGCTGCTGTTGTTGCTGGAGTGATTCCGCCAATCCTTTTTAAGTTTTCAGTAACTTCTTTCTCTTTAAACTTGAGTTGCGCTGGGTATTGCATATGTTGCCATTTGCAGCCACCACAGGTGCCAAAGTGTTCACAGGTAGGAGTGGTACGATCCTCAGATTGTTTGTGATAGCGTTCTACTTTCCCCTCAAAAAAGCCTTTTCGCTTTTTAAAAGTTCTAATGTCAACTACATCTCCGGGGACGCCTTCATTTAAAAAGATGGGGATCCCTTCGTCTGTTTTTGCTACTGTTTTTCCTTTGGCAGCAGTATCGATTATGGTGAGCTGTTCAAAGGTTTTGGATTTGTGTCGATTTCGCATGCCGCAAAAGTACGCTTTTATATGCGTATCTAAAACGCCTGTTTTTGAAGAATTCAAAGAAATAATTGTACATTTGAGCTGGATGATTTCTCTCCTAAATAAGTAGGAATTTTGTATTTATAATTTTAAAACGGTTTTAGATATGGAATCTACAAAAGCCACCACATCAAAAGATTATTTAGCACTCGAAAGTAAATACGGGGCTCACGACTATCACCCACTTCCAGTTGTTTTAGCAAAAGGAGAAGGCGTCTATTTATGGGATGTTGAAGGGAAACAGTACTACGACTTTTTATCGGCATATTCTGCGGTAAATCAAGGCCACTGTCATCCTCGTATTATCAACGCCATTAAGGAACAAGCTGAAACGCTTACCTTAACTTCCCGCGCTTTTCACAACAACAAGTTGGGAGGCTATATGGAGTTTGTCACTAAATACTTTGGCTTTGAAAGCCTCCTACCCATGAATACTGGGGCAGAAGGAGTAGAGACCGCCATCAAAATTACCCGTAAATGGGGACATACCGTAAAAGGTATTCCAGAGGGGCAGGCACAGATTGTTGTTTGTGATAACAACTTCCACGGGCGAACAACAACAATTATATCGTTCTCATCAGATGCGGGATCAAAAGATCATTTTGGCCCACATACCCAAGGGTTTATTCATATTCCATATAACGATACCGCTGCTTTAGATAAAGTTTTAGCGAGCAACCCTAACATTGCTGGTTTCTTAGTTGAACCTATCCAAGGGGAAGCAGGCGTTTATACCCCAGACGAAGATTTTATTCGCAAAGCAAGGGCCATTTGTACTAAACACAACGTCTTATTAATCGCTGACGAAATTCAAACAGGGATCGGTAGAACAGGGGCTTTATTAGCCGTTTGCGGAAATTGCTCTTGCGAAGGACATTGCGAAAGACAAGCTGCTAGTTATACTAAACCAGACCTCTTGATTCTAGGGAAAGCCCTAAGTGGAGGTGTTTTTCCCGTTTCTGCAGTATTGGCCCAGCGAGCTGTTATGGATGTGATCCAACCGGGACAACACGGAAGTACCTTTGGAGGAAATCCATTAGGAACAACCGTAGCCATGGAAGCCTTAACCGTTATTCGCGACGAAAAACTCACGCAAAATGCACGTGAACTGGGAGAATTATTCCGTTCTGAAATGCAAAAATACATCGACCAAAGCGAGATTGTCAACTTGGTCCGTGGACGTGGATTATTAAATGCCATCGTGATTAACGATACAGAAGACAGTGAAACGGCATGGAATATTTGCTTAAAACTGCGCGATAATGGCTTGTTAGCTAAACCCACCCATGGGAACATCATTCGTTTTGCGCCACCATTAGTAATGACCCGTGAGCAATTACTCGATTGTATTTCAATTATTACAACAACGTTAAAAGAATTCGAACCGGTAAAGGTCTAATAATGCAGGTTTATTTTGATAATGCAGCGACCACCCCACTTCGAGAAGAGGTGATTGCAGTAATGCATGAAAGCCTTCGAGATACTTTTGGGAACCCTTCTTCCACACATGGTTTTGGGAGAACGGCTCGTACGCAAATCGAAACTGCCCGCAAAAGCATTGCCGCTCATTTTAATGCCCATCCACAAGAAATCATTTTCACCTCTGGCGGAACAGAGTCAGACAATATGTTATTGCGCTCTGCGGTAGAAGATTTAGGCATTAAAACCATCATTAGTACAAAGATCGAGCATCATGCCATTGTACACGCGCTAGATTTTTTGGCGACTAAAGGCTGTGAGATTATCTATCTTCCAGTAGATCATCACGGCCAACTAGATTATGACGCACTAGATAGGGCGTTAGCCAAAGATGACAGCAAGAAATTGGTCACCTTGATGCACATTAATAACGAAATAGGAACCATTCTTGATCTTGCTAGGGTGGCAGCAAGCTGCCAAAAGCACAAAGCCTTATTTCACAGTGACGCCGTTCAAGGTGTGGGGCATTATGAGATTGATTTAGCCGAAATCAAAATTGATTTTTTATCCGCAGCTGCACACAAATTTCACGGCCCTAAGGGAGTTGGCTTTTCCTTTGTTCGTAAAAACAGCGGTCTTAATCCTTTTATTTTAGGAGGGGGACAAGAGCGTGGTTTACGTGCCGGTACAGAATCTGTTCACAATATTGTAGGCATGGCCAAAGCCATTGAATTGTCTTATGCTAATTTAGCAACAGAGCAAGAGTATATACTTGGCTTGAAAACACATTTAATACAGGGTCTTAAAAATATTTTCCCCTCATTACATCTCAACGGTTGCTGTGGCGATTTAGCTAAAAGCACCTATACCTTAATCAACGTTTGTTTACCCGTACCGGCTGAAAAAGCAAGCCTCTTAGATTTTCATTTGGACCTTAAAGGCATTGCCTGTTCAAAAGGAAGTGCTTGCCAGGCAGGGAGTCATATCGGCT
>JBDNAJ010000120.1:0-13830 GCA_039768455.1 Candidatus Arcticimaribacter sp. | reverse complement strand
TATATCTGCTCCTACTTCAAAGTATTCGCGATGTATGGCTTTGATTGTCTCTGGCTGAGTAATGGACAACAAATCGTTGTTCCCTTTTAGGGGAGAAGGATGATCTTTAAATCGATCTCCACGAAAATCTTCTTCCTCGAATTTATAGGCTTGCAACATGGTTCCCATGGCGCCATCAAGGACTAAGATTTTTTCCGCTAAAACTTTTTCAATCTTGGTCATTTATATTTTATCTAAGGCTTGCGCCAAATCGTTTTGAATATCTTCAGGGTGTTCTAGTCCAATAGACAAACGCACCATCCCGTCTGTAATCCCAACTGCTTCTCGGTCTTCAATTGTTAGCTTACTGTGCGTAGTTGAAGCTGGATGCGTAACTATAGTTCGCGAATCCCCTAGATTAGAAGAAAGCGACAACAGCTTAATGTTATCAAAGAAGTTTCTCCCGGCACTTAATCCGCCTTTTACTTCAAAGGCAATAATGCTCCCCCCTTGACTCATTTGCTTTTTCGCTAATTCATATTGCGGATGAGATTTTAAAAAGGGATACTTTACCCAGTTGATTTTAGGGTGACTTTCTAAAAATTCTGCTACGGTTAAAGCAGATTGACAATGGCGATCTACCCTAACTGGGAGGGTTTCCATACTTTTTGACAAAACCCATGCGTTAAAGGGAGATAGTGCAGATCCCGTATTACGGGCAAAGAGATAAAGTTCTCGAATCAAGTCTTTTCTTCCTACAGTAACGCCACCTAAAACTCTTCCTTGACCGTCGATCAGTTTAGTTGCAGAATGTATCACTAAATCTGCTCCAAATTTAATAGGCTGCTGTAAATATGGGGTGGCAAAACAATTATCAATCACTAGGATTAAATTGTGCTTTTTGGCTAGCTCCCCTAAAAAAGCGAGGTCTAGAATATCTACCCCAGGGTTAGTAGGGGTTTCTGCATAAATGATCTTTGTATTAGGCTGTATTAAAGCTTCGGCCTGTTCTGGATGAGCAACATCAAAATAAGAGGTCTTGATGTTCCATTTTGGTAAAAACTTTGTAAAAGTACTGTGTGTTGACCCAAATACAGAACGTGCAGAAACAATATGATCCCCGCAATCGAGTAAAGCTGCAAATGTTCCAAAAACAGCTCCCATTCCTGTAGCATAAGAGACGCCATCTTCGGCGCCTTCCATATCGGCAACTTTAGCGACTAGCTCAGAAGTATTAGGGTTAGTAAAACGACTGTAAATATTGCGTTGTTTTTCTTCTGCGAAAGCGGCACGCATTTCCTCTGCATCTTCAAAAACAAAGCTTGAAGTAAGATGTAAGGGAGTAGAGTGCTCTGAAAATTGAGAGCGCTCCATTTGGGTGCGAATAGCCTTAGTTTCTAGTTTATGACTCATACTGCTTTTCCGTTTAAAATGATTGAAAACTGAATATCTGCCACGGTATCGATCATTTTTGAAACAGAACAATACTTCTCATAAGACAATTTTGCGGCACGCTTTGCCTTTTCTGGTGTAATGTCTTCGCCTTCTAAATGAATGGTGATTTCTATGGTGTGAAACAAAGCAGGGACTGCTCCTTCTTCTCGTAAACCATGGACTTCCATTCGCAAACTGTCTGGATTGATTTTTTGTTTTCCTAAAATGGCAACTATATCGATACTACTACAACCCGCCACGCCCATAAGGACTAATTCCATGGGGCTGATTCCAGCGACTACGCCTTCACTCTTTGATTTATTATCTAAGATGACAGAGCGACCCGCTTCGTTGCGAACTTCAAATAAGTAATCTTTGTTAATTCTTTCTAAGCTAACTTTCATGGGCTTGCTTTTATTGGTTCAAAATATTTTCTAAAATGACTTTTACTTTCTTTGGTTCCATCAAAAATGCATCGTGACCAAATTCTGATTCAATCACATGGTGCTTTATGTTTACCCCAGCTTTTTGGGCTAATTCTACCGTTTCGATGTCTTCGCTTAATGGAAAAAAGAGATCACTATCGATGGAGATAATGTGAATCTCTGACTGTATGTTTTTAATGTTTTCTTCAAAAGACTTCCCATTTCGAGTGATATCAATACTACCCAATAAATGATTCATGGTTTTGTATGCCTTAAGAGAGAAACGCTCTTTGAGTTTATCGCCGTGATACATCAACCAGGACTCAACATTAAACACCCCTAGCTCTTTATTTGTCGTTCTATTAAACCTTAGTTTAAAGGACTGTGGTGTTCTGTAGCACATCATGGCATGCATTCTGGCAATCTCTAGGGGTTTTGGACTACTGGCTAAGATTTGTTGTTGGATATAAGCATTCGCAATAATCCAATCAGAAGATTTCCAATCTCCCCCTATTGGAATCATTTTTTGAATAAAATTGGGACTTAAAGTGACCATTTCCCAAGCAATTCCTGCGCCAATGGATCCTCCGATAAGCGTATGTACTTTTTTAATCCCAATTTGGCGAAGTCCTGCAATAAAATAACCTGCTACTGTCCCTGTATGCCAATGTTTATGATCTTCAATAAAATAACCGTCATAACCATTACCTGGTATGTTAAAACAAATGACTGCGTAGACATCAGTGTCTATCGTTTTATTTTTTCCAATCAAGTCATTCCACCAACCATCTGGTCCAGTTAGACAAGAATTAGCGGTTAGGGGGTGATTAATCACAATCACAGGTGCAGAGAGATAATCTTGCCCAAAATGCTGGTAACTCAACATCTGTCCGTTTCTTAAGCGGAGTTTTTGCAATTCGTTATGGACAAGGGTTTCTTGCATTTTCTATAAATTAAAGGCTGTTTTAACAGCATCTACTTGATCTAATTTTTCCCAAGTGAACAGCTCGACCTCAATTTCTTTTGTTCCGCTATAGGGAGAGCTAAAGGTTTTTTTAATGGTTTCTGGGGTTCTTCCCATATGCCCATAGGCCGCTGTTTCAGAATAAATAGGAGTTCTCAGTTTTAATCTTTGCTCGATACCATAAGGCGTTAAGTCAAAAATGCTTTTAATCTTTTCTGCAATCTCACCATCGGTTAAAGCAACATTTGACTTTCCATAAGTGTTTACAGCAATAGAAGTAGGCTCTGCTACACCAATGGCATAACTCAATTGCACTAACAATTCGTCTGAAATTCCTGCAGCAACAATATTTTTCGCAATATGACGTGCGGCATAGGCTGCACTGCGGTCAACTTTACTAGGATCTTTTCCACTAAAGGCTCCACCACCGTGTCCCCCTTTTCCACCATAAGTATCGACAATAATTTTACGCCCTGTTAATCCTGTATCTCCATGAGGTCCGCCAATCACAAACTTCCCAGTCGGATTGATATGATAAGTGATATTCTCGTCAAATAATACTTGTAAGCGTTCTGGCAATTGTGCTTTTACGCGGGGGATTAAGATGGAAATAATATCCTGCTTAATCTTAGCCAGCATGCGCTCGTCATTTTCATCAAAAGGATCGTGCTGAGTGGAAATAACAATAGTGTCGATACGAATAGGCGTATCATTATCATCATATTCAAGGGTAACTTGGGATTTAGCATCGGGACGCAAATAAGTAATTTCCTTATTTTCTCTTCTAAGTGCGGCTAATTCTATTAATAGTTTGTGAGATAAATCTAATGCTAGAGGCATATAGTTATCTGTCTCATTTGAGGCATAGCCAAACATGATTCCTTGATCTCCTGCTCCTTGTGATTTTTTATCTGCTTTGTCCACTCCTTGATTAATTTCTTGAGATTGTTCGTGGATTAAAGAGATTACTCCACAAGAATCTCCAGAAAACTGATATTCTCCTTTGGTATACCCAATTTTATTGATGGTATCGCGTGCAATTTTTTGTACATCTAGATATGTAGCACTTTTAACTTCCCCTGCTAAGACCGTTTGTCCTGTAGTTACAAGTGTTTCACACGCGACTTTGCTGTCTGGATCAAAAGCGAGAAAATTATCGATTAATGCATCGCTAATTTGGTCTGCTACTTTATCTGGGTGTCCTTCACTTACAGATTCTGAGGTAAAAAAATAGGCCATTTAAATTTGCTTTCTGGAAGGATTTTGAAGATTACTTCTCTAAATGAAAGCAATTCTGTTTTAGCATTTTTTTTTCGAGGTGTGCAATCAGTCAAATCCTTCCTCGTTAATTATTAATGCAAATATATTTCTTTTTTTTATTACTCAAAAAAAAATAACCGCACATCTTTTATAGTTGCTTCGGTCAAAATACTTTTATCTTCCAAAAAAAGAGACTATTTTTATTAGCCATTAAGTAGCAACCATAAAATCAACAAACATGCATATTGCCATCGCCGGTAACATTGGTGCCGGAAAAACAACCCTGACTAAACTACTTGCAAAACATTACCGCTGGGACGCTCATTATGAAGAGGTTCTCAAAAATCCCTATCTAGATGATTTTTATCACGAGATGGAGCGCTGGTCTTTCAACCTTCAGATTTTCTTTCTCAACAGTCGTTTTGGGCAACTTTTAGAGATCAAAAAAGGTGGGGAAAAAGTCATCCAAGACAGAACAATTTATGAGGACGCTCACATATTCGCGCCAAACCTTCATGCGATGGGACTTTTAACAAAACGTGATTTTGAAAATTATCAGGGCTTATTCAATCTGATGGAAGATATGGTTACTGCTCCAGATCTAATGATTTATTTGCGCAGTAGCATCCCTAATTTAGTAGATCAAATTCATCGCCGTGGAAGAGAGTATGAAAACTCTATCAGTATTGATTACTTAAGCCGTTTGAACGAACGCTATGAAGCGTGGATCCACAATTATAACAAGGGTAAATTACTCATCATCGATGTTGATGACCTCAACTTTGTCGATAAGCCAGAAGATCTGGGAAAAATCATAGAGATGATAGACGCAGAAATAAACGGTTTATTTTAGACATAAAAAAAGCGGATCAAATGATCCGCTTTTTTTTATTGTAGTAAGAGTAATTTTTACTCCTCTTCTTTATTAATGTTAATCTTAACATCTTTCAATTCTTCAACAGCAGCTTTGATCTCTTCCTCTGTTCCAGAGATTACTTTTTCTTCAACAACAGTTTCTCCATTTTCAGTTGTAGAGGTTTTAACGATAGCTTCCATTTGACCTTGATCATCTGCATTGACTTCAACGCGAATTTCTTTGCGAACTTTTTCTTCAACTACCTCTGTCTGTGGGGCTGCATGTGATCCTAATAATGGAGCAATCACAAGGCCTACAAGACAAGTTAATTTAATCAAAATATTCATCGAAGGTCCAGAAGTATCCTTAAAAGGATCTCCAACAGTGTCTCCAGTAACGGCAGCCTTGTGAGCTTCTGATCCTTTAAACGTCATTTCGCCGTTGATTTCAACACCTGCTTCAAAAGATTTCTTTGCGTTGTCCCATGCACCACCAGCGTTGTTTTGGAAGATTGCCCACATTACACCACTAACACATACTCCTGCCATATAGCCTCCTAATGGTTCTGCCCCAAATACAAGACCAATGAAAATTGGCGTGATAATCGTGATTAAACCAGGTAGCAACATCTCTTTTAAAGCCGCTTTTGTAGAAATATCTACACATTTAGCATACTCTGGAGTTCCTTTCCCTTCCATAATTCCAGGGATCTCTCTAAACTGGCGACGAACTTCTTCTACCATTTCCATGGCTGCTTTACCAACTGATTCCATTGCTAAGGCAGAAAAGACCACTGGGATCATTCCTCCTATAAACAACATGGCTAAAACATCTGCCTTAAATATATTGATACCGTCAATACCTGTAAAGGTTACATAGGCTGCAAATAATGCTAATGCTGTTAGAGCGGCAGAGGCAATGGCAAAACCTTTTCCTACTGCTGCAGTTGTATTTCCTACTGAATCTAATATATCTGTTCTCTCGCGAACTTCTGGAGCAAGCTCACTCATTTCTGCTACTCCCCCAGCATTATCTGCAATAGGACCAAAAGCATCGATCGCTAATTGCATTGCCGTAGTGGCCATCATAGCAGAAGCAGCAAGAGCAACCCCATAAAATCCAGCTAATTCGTATGATCCATAGATTGCTGCTGCAAATAGAATTACAGACATTAGAGTAGACTTCATCCCAACAGCTAAGCCTGCAATAATGTTTGTTGCGGCTCCTGTTGAACTATTCTGTACAATATCTAATACTGGTTTTTTACCTAAACTTGTATAGTAAGCAGTCACCATAGAGATTAATGCTCCTACCGCAAGACCGATACAGGCTGCCCAGAATACATTTATTGATGGAATTGCTTTATTTCCTTCTCCAAAGAAGTTCATGGTCAATGTTTCAGGTAACATCCAATCGATTAAGAAATAACTGGCAATTAAAGTGATGATAATCGATGCCCAGTTTCCTAGATCTAGTGCTGCTTGCACTTTTGCTTCTTTGGCATTATTATCTGATATTTTTACAAATAAAGTTCCAATAATCGACGCTAAGATCCCTACACCTGCAATTACTACAGGAAGCAAAATAGGCCCCATATTATTGAAGGCATCTGTATATTGTCCATTAGCAGACATATCCCGAATGACATAGTTCCCTAACACCATTGCAGCAAGAACGGTAGCGACATAAGATCCAAATAGATCTGCTCCCATTCCGGCAACATCTCCTACGTTATCTCCAACATTATCTGCAATAGTTGCTGGGTTTCTAGGGTCATCTTCTGGAATTCCTGCTTCAACTTTTCCTACAAGGTCAGCACCCACATCGGCAGCTTTGGTATAAATACCACCACCAACACGTGCAAATAATGCAATTGACTCTGCTCCTAGAGAGAAACCAGCTAAGGTTTCAAGAACGATCGTCATATTATCATAGAAAGAACCCTCTTGCCCCATAAACTGTCCAACAAAGAACATAAATAATAAGGTAAGGCCTAAAACAGCTAATCCTGCCACACCTAAGCCCATAACGGTTCCACCGCCAAAAGATACTTGTAAAGCTTTAGGTAAACTTGTCTTTGCCGCTTCAGCAGTTCTAGCATTCGCTTCTGTAGCAATTCTCATTCCGATATTTCCTGCAAAAGCAGAAAATGCTGCTCCAAAAATAAATGCGGGTACAATCATCCAGCTTGTTGTATCGACTAGAATGGACACTCCGTATAACGCAATTGATGCAATTACAACAAAAACAAACAGTAATCTGTATTCAGCATTTAAAAAAGCTAATGCTCCTTCTTTAATTGCGGTAGAGATTTCTACCATACGCTCACTTCCTGCATCTTGCTTTCTTACCCAACTAGCACGAACCAGCATATAAGCAAGACCTACAACTGACATCAACAGTGGGATATAAATAATGTTCGCTTCCATAAATAAATTTTGTCTTTTAAAAAACTACGCGAAACTAACGAAAAAGTTTCGAAAAGTTAAAAATCTTTTCTTTTTCTTATTTGTACATCACTTTTTTAACAGCTTTGATGACATCTTCACTGTTAGGAAGCCATTCTGCCAAAAGAACTGGAGAGAAAGGAGCAGGGGTATCTGCAGTGTTGATTTTCTCAATCGGTGCATCTAAATAATCAAAAAGTTGACTTTGTACTTGATAGGTTATTTCTGTAGCTACGTTACCAAATGGCCAAGCTTCTTCAAGGATCACTAAACGGTTAGTTTTCTTAACCGACTCCATAATGGCATCGTGATCCATGGGGCGTACAGTTCTTAAATCGATGATTTCGCATTCGATCCCTTCTTTCGCTAAAGCATCAGCAGCTTTATAAGCTTCTTTGATGATTTTACCAAAAGAAACAATGGTTACATCTGTTCCTTTACGTTTGATGTCTGCTACACCAATTGGTAAGATATATTCATCTTCTGGCACTTCTCCTTTATCGCCATACATTTGCTCAGACTCCATAAAGATCACAGGATCCTCGTCGCGAATGGCTGCTTTTAGCAAGCCTTTGGCATCATAAGGATTAGAAGGCACAATAACTTTAAGTCCAGGACAGTTTGCATACCAGCTCTCAAAAGCTTGAGAGTGGGTAGCGGCTAATTGACCTGCAGAAGCCGTGGGACCTCTAAAGACGATAGGACATGGAAATTGCCCTCCAGACATCTGTCTTATTTTAGCAGCATTATTGATGATTTGATCAATCCCTACTAGGGCAAAGTTAAAGGTCATAAACTCGATAATTGGTCGATTCCCCGTCATAGTAGAACCCACACCGATACCGGCAAATCCTAACTCTGAAATAGGCGTATCGATCACTCGTTTTTCACCAAATTCGTCTAACATCCCTTTTGATGCCTTGTAAGCACCATTGTATTCTGCGACTTCTTCTCCCATGAGATAGATACTTTCGTCTCTTCTCATCTCTTCTGTCATTGCTTGAGCAATTGCTTCTCTAAACTGTATTGTTTTCATGCAAATTCTAATATGTGCGCAAATTTAAGATTTTCGAAGCATATGAGTTTAATTTATATCATATAATTCACAGGGTTTTTTAGGAAGAAAGAGAAAGTCTTTCTTCTAAATTCGTTTTCTTTGCAATAAGAATGTCAAACTAACTATGGTTCTAGTAGAATTAGTAATTAAAGGAATATCTTATAGCCAAGCGCAAAGTGGTGCTTATGCCCTTATTTTAAAAGAAGTGGAAGGAAATAGAAACCTCCCGGTTATTATAGGCGCATTTGAAGCCCAATCCATCGCTATCGGTCTAGAAAAAGAAATTAATCCTCCCCGCCCTATCACCCACGATTTAATGGCACAGTGTTTTGAGCGCTTTAAAATTGTGGTGAAACAAATCATCATTCACAAATTAGTAGACGGGGTGTTTTATTCTAGTTTAATTTGCGAAAGAGATGAAATAGAGGAAATTGTAGATGCGCGAACTTCTGATGCTGTTGCACTTGCTATTCGCTTTCACGCACCCATTTTTACTTATGAAAACATCTTAGCTAAAGCAGGTTATACAGAAGGCAAAGGAGAAAATAAGGGTACAGGAAAAACAGATGAAGATTGGATCAAAAACTTTATCCAAGAGCAGAATCCTCAAAAAAGCATGATCAATGATTTGCCTAAGGTTGAAACAAAGGAGTTAAAGAAACTACTGGCCTCTTTAGTGAAAAAAGAAGATTATGAAGCTGCCGCTAAAGTAAGAGACGAACTCACTAAACGCGGAGAAATAGACGAATAATACGAGTTTATTAACTACATTTTTGAATAACTATTTTGTATTGCTTTGCTTTTGGAAAGCGGAAGTAATTATTTTTGGAACAAACAGATTACAATGCAACAGTATCTCGACCTTATTCGACACATAAAAGCGAACGGTATTACAAAAACAGATCGCACGGGTACAGGTACCCAAAGTGTCTTTGGTTACCAAATGCGCTTTGATTTATCAAAGGGATTTCCCATGGTGACAACTAAAAAACTGCACCTAAAATCCATCATTCACGAGCTATTATGGTTTTTAAAAGGAGATACTAATATTGCTTACTTAAAAGAAAATGGGGTAAGAATCTGGAACGAATGGGCAGATGAAGAAGGCAACCTGGGACCAGTTTATGGACACCAGTGGCGCAATTGGAATAGTGAAGGTTTAGATCAAATCAAAGAAGTGATCGATACCATTAAAACAAATCCCGACAGTCGTCGTATGCTTGTTTCTGCATGGAACCCTAGTGTTTTACCAGACACCCGTGTAAGCTTTGCCGAAAATGTTGCGAATAACAAGGCGGCACTCCCCCCCTGCCATGCTTTCTTTCAATTTTATGTGGCAGATGGGAAATTATCCTGCCAACTCTATCAACGCAGTGCAGATGTATTTTTAGGCGTGCCTTTCAATATTGCCTCTTATGCCTTATTGACAATTATGATGGCACAAGTTTGTGACTTAGAAGCGGGAGATTTCGTTCATACCTTTGGCGACGCACATATTTATTCTAATCACAAAGAGCAGATTGAATTACAATTAAGCCGAACCCCAAAATCACTGCCTACCATGAAAATGAATCCTGATATTAAAGATCTTTTTGCTTTCACTTATGATGATTTTGAACTAATCGATTATGATCCGCACCCTCTTATTAAGGGAAGTGTTGCTATTTAAAACAGTGCATCGATTATTTTAAAGAAAGTAGTGATATCCTCTTGAGTGTTGTAATGATGTACAGCAACCCTCACTCCTTCACCTCTTTTAATGCAACGCACATTTTTTTCGAGTAAACCACGATAAACAAACTCATTTATTTGAAGATTATAGATAGAAGAATGCAAAGACCTTTGGGCAATTTCTTCAGATAAAAGTCCCCGGTTTTTTAATTCCTCAAACATCCTTGTTGACAGCTGCTTTTTATACTGGATTAACTTTGGAAAATCTGCCGCTATAATTTGCTTTAAAGAAAAGACTAAACTCCCAACAGATTTGATAGAAAGCTGTCCCCGATCATAGGTCGCGGCAAGTTTTTCTTCTGAAATATTTAAATGGGAAAGCAAACTGGGTTTTAACATTGCATAGCCAGTTCCATGACCTGCAAGAAGCCATTTATAGGTACTCCCAAAGATAGCATCGACAGGGCTTTCGCGAAGCGAAAAAACCTCAGCACCAAGAAATTGCGTCCCATCAATCAAGATAATAAGTGACGGAAAAGCTTTTTTTATTCTCGATAAAGCATCAAAATCAAAATACAAGCCAGAGGTATATTGAACCGCACTTAAGGTCAAAACAGCATAAGAATTTTTGTGCAACTCTTCCCAAACCGCCTCTTCAACAGCTGTCGAAACAGGAAGTTTTTTTGAGGTAAAACCTAAATCATCAACAATCCCAGTAAGCGAAGGATATTCATCTTCTAATACTAAAAAATGAAGGTCCCGCGGGAGATGTATCAAGAAGTTTTGAAAAGCCGAAGAAAAATTAGCCGTAATAAATGTCGTTGCCTTTTCTGCTCCAGCAAACTGCGCTAAAGTAGTTTCTGCCTCTTCAAAATACTTTTTTTCTATGATGGTTTTATACGTATCACCGTTTTCTAAATAGGTAAGATCGTCCTTAGCGCGCCACTTTGATAAAGAGGAAGAAAGTGGTGCAGTATAAGCCGTATTGAAATACAGACAACTTTCTAAAATAGGAAAATGATCGCGCATATTTTGTTTTAACTAAATGTACATGTTTTTCATTAAAATAAGTTTTTAGAAAAAGTGTTTTTGATAGAATAATTACCTTTATTTTTGCCCTTACATAACGATATTTATACCTTGACTCCGCAGATTATAAAACAAAAAAATGAAGGGCTTCTTTATGAAAAAGAAGAAGAAATTCTACAAGAAACGATACCCATGGCAAAAACCCCTTTACTCACAATGATCGCTGCTGCTGCAGAAAACAATGCCTTAGGGAAAGACAATGATTTAATCTGGCATATTTCTGATGACTTAAAACGCTTTAAGCGATTGACTTCTGGACATGCTATTATCATGGGGCGAAAAACTTTTGAGTCAATGCCTAAAGCATTGCCCAATCGCACCAACATTGTTTTGACCAATAAAAGAGACTATCAACCAGAGGGAGCTACAGTGGTACACAGCATAGAAGATGCTCTAGCCTTAGTGAAAAAAGACCCTCAACCCTTTATCATTGGAGGAGGAGAAATTTATCGCCTTTTTATGCCCTATTGTGACCGTATCGAGTTAACAAGGGTCCACCACAATTTTGAGGCAGATGTGTTTTTTCCAGAGATTGATCTAAATCAATGGAAAGAAATCGCTCGTGAAGACATCAATGCTACCGAAGAACAAGCCTACAACTATTCTTACATAACATTCGAAAAAAAATAAGCATGCAAGTTTATATATTTCCAGGACAAGGCGCTCAATTTCCAGGGATGGGGAAAGAGCTTTACGAGGCATCAGATGTTGCCAAAGAACGTTTTGAACAAGCCAATGAAATCCTAGGCTTTAACATCAAAGATATCATGTTTGGCGAGGATGCCGAAGCCTTAAAACAAACACAAGTTACCCAACCCGCTATATTCTTGCACTCTGTTATTCTTAGTGAATTGATGGGCGATGGCTTTCAGCCAAAAGCTGTTGCGGGGCACTCTTTAGGAGAATTTTCTGCCTTAGTCGCTGCAAAAGCCTTATCCTTTGAAGATGGCTTAAAATTAGTTCATCAACGTGCACTTGCGATGCAAGAAGCCTGTGACGAAATCCCCGGAACAATGGCAGCTGTACTAGGTTTAGAAGATCAAGTCATTGAAGATATTTGTGCAAAAATCGAAGGAATCGTGGTGGCAGCAAACTACAACTGCCCTGGACAATTGGTTATCTCTGGAGAAAAAAGCGCCATTGAAAGTGCTTGTGAAGCACTAAAAGAAGCTGGTGCAAGACGCGCTTTACCTCTACCCGTTGGGGGAGCATTTCACTCTCCACTAATGGAACCTGCAAAAACTAAATTAGCCGCTGCAATCGAAGCAACTAACATTGTTTCTCCTATTTGTCCTGTCTATCAAAATGTTGTTGCAAAAGGAATAACAGACGCCACAGAAATCAAGACTAATTTAATCGCACAGCTAACTGCTCCCGTTAAATGGACACAAAGTGTTCAACAACTTTTAGCAGATGGAGCAACTCACTTTACAGAAGTTGGCCCTGGGAAGGTACTTCAGGGACTGGTCAAAAAAATCGACCGTTCTGCAGAAACAAATTCTGGAACGATCGATTAATTTACTTGTAGTGCTATAATTATTGCTTGTAAATTTTCCCGTTTTTCATCACAAAAGTGATGTTTTCAAGTGTGGAAATCTCTTCTAATGCATTTTCGTTAGACGCGACAATATCTGCATAAAATCCAACTGCAATTTGACCTAGTGTCTCTTCTTCGTCTAAAAGCATCGCATTGACAATTGTTGCAGCTTGTAATGCTTCGCTAGCTGGCATACCGACTTCTGTCATAAAGCCAAATTCTTTTGCATTATCACCATGTGGCGACACCCCAGAATCTGTCCCAAAAGCGATGGGCACTCCCATCTTATAGGCATTTGCAAAAGTTTTCTGGATTTGAGCTCCAATCGCAATCGCTTTAGGAACAATAATCGCTGGATAAAAACCCGGAATTTTTGCTTTTTCTGCGACATATTTCCCAGCACTTATGGTAGGAACTAAATAAGCTTGTTTTTCAATCATCAACTTCATGGTGGGTGCTTCAATCAATGTCCCATGCTCGATTGTTTTCACACCATTGGCTACCGCGCGATACATGCCTTCATCACCATGTGCATGAGCGGCTACTTTCATGCCATAATCTTTTGCTGTACTGGTTATCGCACGAATTTCTTCTTCGGTGAATTGAGGGTTTTGTCCGCTTTTTGCAACGCTTAGCACTCCTCCTGTTGCGGTTATTTTAATCCAATCTGCCCCATTTTTATAGCGCTGTCTCACTGCTTTTCTTGCATCTGCAGGAGAATTAACTACGCCTTCTTTAGGCCCAGGGTCCCCTTGAAGTGCCGCACTATTCCCGTTTGTAGGATCGCCATGTCCCCCAGTAGAAGAGATGGTTTTCCCAGCGGTGTAAACGCGGGGCCCAGGAACTTTCCCAGCAGCAATCGCATTGCGCAAAGCGATATTTACACCAGATCCACCTAAATCGCGAACAGCAGTAAATCCTGCCTGTAAAGTTCGATGTGCAAATCTAGCGGCGTCAAAGGCAACATCGGCGTCGTTGAGTCGATAGCGATCTAGATAACGAGACGGACTGCTTTCACTTTCAATATGAACGTGCATGTCAATAAACCCAGGATATACTGTTTTACCTTTTAGGTCAACAGCTACTGCACCTTCTTCTGGGGTTATATAGC
>JBDNAJ010000019.1:0-3607 GCA_039768455.1 Candidatus Arcticimaribacter sp. | reverse complement strand
TTTCTTGTTGTTTGGGATTTTTCCAATCGTTTTTGGCTTTGCCATCTTTGGATTTTTCCTCCTTTGGTTGACTGTCTTCATAGATTCTAAAGTCGGAATAGTTCCCGGGGAAATCATCAATTTGTCCCGCTCCGCGGAAAACAAATAAGTGGTCGACAATCTTATCCATAAAGTAACGGTCGTGGGAAACTACGATTAAACACCCTGGAAAATCTAATAGAAAACTCTCTAAGACATTGAGGGTAACAATATCTAGGTCATTTGTAGGCTCATCGAGGATAAGGAAGTTGGGGTTTTGAATTAAAACCGTACACAAATAAAGGCGTTTTCTTTCTCCTCCGCTCAGTTTTTCGACAAAGTCATATTGCTTCTTGCGGTCAAAGAGAAAGCGTTCTAAGAGTTGTTGGGCAGAGATTTTTCGCCCTTTTTTAAGGGGAATAAATTCCCCAAATTCTCGAATGACTTCAATGACTTTTTGACCTTCTTTTACTTCAATTCCCCCTTGAGTGTAATAGCCAAATTTCACCGTTTCTCCCCAGACAATCTTTCCGCTATTGGCTTTATCAGTTCCCGTGAGTAGGTTGAGGAAGGTTGATTTCCCCGTTCCGTTTTTCCCAATGATCCCAATGCGGTCATTGCGTTGAAAGTTGTAGTCAAATTTGTCTAAGATAACTTTCTCACCATAGGCTTTTCCTACTGCATGCATCTCAATCATCTTTGTCCCCAGGCGTTCCATGTTGATTTCTAGTTGGACTTCGTGTTCTTGACGACGCTGGTGCGCTTTTGCCTTGATGACTTTAAAGTCTTCAATACGGGATTTAGATTTTGTTGTTCGCGCTTTAGGCTGGCGGCGCATCCACTCTAATTCTTTTTTAAAGTGCTGTTTGTTTTTATGGGCTTCGGTGGTTTCTTGAACGATACGCGCATCTCGTTTATCGAGGTAATAGGAATAGTTGCCTTTATAGGTATAGAGCTCTCCGTTGTCTAACTCAATGATTTCATTGCAAACACGTTCTAAGAAATAGCGGTCGTGGGTGACCATCAAGAGGGTGAATTTCTCTTTCGCAAAATAAGCTTCAAGCCATTCGAT
The DNA here is from genome assembly GCA_039768455.1 of Candidatus Arcticimaribacter sp. Lineage (GTDB taxonomy): Bacteria > Bacteroidota > Bacteroidia > Flavobacteriales > Flavobacteriaceae > Arcticimaribacter. Next base: position 2,517 of record JBDNAJ010000019.1, on the reverse strand, counting down.
CATTTCTAGGTCAAGGTGGTTTGTGGGCTCATCCAAGATCAATAAATCGGGTTTTTCGAGTAGAGCGATACAAAGGGCAATACGCTTTCTTTGTCCCCCAGACAGGCTGCCCACTTTTGTCTCTAGCTGATCTAGCTTTAGCTTAAATAAGATTTGCTTGTATTGGGTTTCAAAGTCCCAGGCTTGGTGCTGATCCATGGCTTCAAAAGCCGCCTGATATGCTTCTTCATCTTCTGGGTGCAGCAGGGCCGTTTCATAGCGCTGGATGACCTGCAGAATTTCATTCCCCGATTGAAGGATACACTCTTCCACGGTAAGTTGCGGATTTAAAATAGGCTCTTGCGCCAAAAAAGAAACCCGCAAGTCTTTGCGTTGATTGACTTCTCCTTGATCTGGCGAAAGCACCCCAGCAATGACTTTGAGCAAGGTGGTCTTTCCAGAACCGTTTTTAGCGATTAAGGCAATCTTTTGTCCTTGATTAATTCCGAAAGAAATATTTTCAAATATCGCTTTATCCTGAAAGGTTTTACCAACCCCTTCGACAGAGAGTAGATTCATGTTTTATTTAAGGCTTTACTTTTTCTCCCTTGATCTCATGCGGAAGGTGTTTGTGAGGGTAAGGCTGATCTTCTCTAGCACAAAACATGCCTAGATTTGCACCGTATTCAAAGCGAAAATCAATTTTGTTTTCCACTTGTTTAAAGTCTTTTAAATAGGCGATACTATCGCCTAAAGCAATATTTGCATCTCCTTGACTATTGACTTCTCCGGTATAGGTATAGACCTTTTCAACGTTAGCGATAAGGGTTTTAAAGACTAGTTCAAACTCGTTATTCTCATAGAAAGTAAGGTTGTCTACAAAGCAGCGATTAGGCCCTTCAAGGGGGGCTTTTCTAGCGAGCTTCCATTTGCCAACCATTACAGCATCGTCCATTTTGGCGGGAGCCTGAAAAAAGCTGAGCAATAAATAAATAGTGGGTATAAACATTTTATTTTTTTTGTTTAAGGAGGTAATCTATACTGTATTTTCCTGCCCCAGAGAGCAAAATCACGAGAGAGAGACAAAGGAAGAGGGCGGGCAGTTCTGCGCCTTTGATGCCTCCAGGAAGCTTTTTACACACTGCGACAAACATGGTGAAAGCCAATAAGAAGGCTGCAGGGCGGGTGGTTAACCCAATGATGATGAGTAATGCGCCAATCGATTCGGCAAAACTGGCCATAAAGCCTAAGGGAATGCTTAAAAAGTCCAACCCAATTAAATCGCTTAAACCAGATCCTAATCTATTCCAGCGGTCTGTACCAGCAGTGATTTTTCCCCAGCCGTGTAAAGTGAGCATGAAGTAGCCCGTAAAGAGTCTGGCGAATAACAAGCTTAGATCGTGATATGCTTTTGAGGAAGTAAAAAAGGGTAGTCGTTTCATTATTCAAACTTGATTTTAAGGGTTCAACATTAGGGAGTTTGGAGTTGATCAAAGTCCACTTGGTAAATAAAGGGAACGTTGACGTCTTCCCCTTCAGAACTAATCCAAACGCTGCCATCGGCTAAAATCTTAGTGGCCTCTACCTGGGCATTTTCAAAAGCAAGCGGGAAGCGTTCAATCTTGACTTGGTCTAGCTGGTCTAAAGAAAAGTTTTCTGCCTTAAAGATGTATTGGGTATAGTCTGGGAGATAACCCGTCAAGACCAATTTTTTTGTCTTATGGTCATAATCTCCCCCGGTGATTAGCGCGTTTACGTCAAAAGTTTTGCGCTTAGTGAGCTGGTATTCTCCGCCTTTTTTAGGGAAAACATAGAGTTGGGTTTTATACGACTTTCGGTTTTTTGAAAACAACAACAATGAATCTCCATAGACCATTAAGGCTTCTGCATCGTATTTGTGTTTTTTACGTTTCTTGAATTTCTTTTGGCTGGCATAGCTTATTTTGATAGAATCCACTAAGCTAAAATCATGCTGTACGATATAGATGGTCAAGTCTTTTCTGTTACCAGCATTGTTGCCCATATCAGCGATGTAAAAGTAAGCACTGTCTTGGGCGATGTCTTCCCAGTCGCGGTTAATGGCGCCTTTTATTTTGTGTTTCTTTAAACCTAATCCGTCAAGATTTATGGCGTACAAAGCAGCTTTTCCGCCAGAATCATTAAAGGTGAGAAATTGATTATTCAGGGTGGCTAGACCAGAGGTTTCTCGAATTTTTCTAGGAAGTTCAATGGCCCCTTCAGGAAGGACTTTTTCACCACACTGAACGAACAAAAACAGGAGTAAAATATAGTTTAAATAAGATCGCATTCGCTGAAAATTTATTTCGGCTCAAAGTACAAAGAATATTGAAGAAAGTTTAAAAAGTGATCTTGAAACCATTGGGTTGCCATTGAAAAGCGATTGACTTTTTTTGTTTTACAATGTCTTTGGCTTCTTGGCGTTTTTTTTTGGCTCCCTTAGTAATAAATAATCCCGCCGTTACAAGTCCTACTCCCATCCCAGTAACCGCCCATTGATGGGGTTTTCTAGGGGAGATA
>JBDNAJ010000018.1:0-7700 GCA_039768455.1 Candidatus Arcticimaribacter sp. | reverse complement strand
GAAAACTTGAAGACATAATCGATAAACTACCTGGGGTAGAAATTAATGATACTGGTCAAATTGAAGTAGAAGGAAAAGTGGTCAATAAATTAATGGTCAACGGAAAAGATTTTTTCGATGGAGACACAAAAATTGCAACAAAAAACATCCCTTCAAGTACAGTAGATAAAATTCAAGTCCTTAAAAACTATGGGGAAGTAGGCCAATTGCGCGGGGTAGGTAACAATCAAGACAATGTAGCCATCAACATTAAACTCAAAAAAGGGAAAGAAAGTTTTTGGTTTGGGAATGTGACTACCGGAGCAGGAGATTCTCCTTCAGAAGAATTGTATCTGGTTCAACCCAAACTTTTTTATTACAGTCCGAAATACAGTATCAACTTTATTGGGGACATAAACAACATTGGCGAGGTGGCCTTATCAAGGCGAGATATTCGCGGTTTTGGAGGGGGGTTTAGGTCACCAAGTAGACAAAGCGGAACCAGCATTAATTTAGGCGATAACAGTCTCAACTTTTTGACCAATCAAAGCAATGCACAGCGCATAGAAAACAAGTTAGCCACAGCAAACTTTAGCTATTCTCCAAATGAGAAATTAGACCTTACCGGTTTTCTTATCTTTAATTATAGCATCATAGATGCCAAAGAAAATAGCTTTATTCAATACACAGATTCTCGATTACAAATCCCAGATGAAGCCACCGAAGAAACCAGCGAGGAACGCTCTAATCAAGGTTTATTAAAATTAAGCGCTTCTTATAAACCCAACTTTAACAATCAACTGGATTATGATATTCTAGTAAGAGCATCAAATGACAGTCAACAACAAAATGTCATGTCTTCGGTGATAGGAAGAACGACACAGCTAGAAGAGGTCACTCCTTTTTCGATTAATCAAAACTTAAACTATTACTTTACCCTTGATGAGGATAATATCTTTGCTTTTGAAGCGCAGCATTTGCTTAAAAACGAAGATCCCTTCTATAACGCTACTCTAGGGAATGACCCAAACGGGAATGATGTCTTTGATACCACTGCAAATGCATTGGGCCTTGACACGAGCATGAACGTTTATGATTTAGGACAAAACCGAAAGATTTATTCCAATCAATTAGATGCGAAGCTCGATTATTACCATATAATCACGCCAAAGAGTAATCTAAATCTAACCCTTGGAACAATTTTATCTCATCAAAATTTTGACTCTGCTATTTTTCAATTTTTAAGTGATGGTGGAACAACTCAATTGACCCCAAGTTTTAACAATGGATTAGCGTCAAATGATGTAGAATACAACTTTAGCGATCTTTACCTGGGGGCACACCTTCGTTTTAGAACTGGGAAATTTACTTTTACACCAGGCTTCTCGATTCATGCTTATGGGAACAAAAATGAGCAGAATAACACTTTGGTCGAAGACCATTTTATTCGTTTTCTCCCCGATTTTGAAACCCGTATTCAAATCAAAAAGGGAGAATCCCTTACCTTGAATTACCGCATGCAAAATCAGTTTACAGATGTGACCCGTCTTGCGCAAGGTCTAGTCTTGAACAATTACAACAGCATACAATACGGGGAACCAGATTTGCAGAATGCTTTGTCCCATAATATTAGTTTGTTATACAGTAGTTTTAACTTGTTTAATTACACCAATGTTTTTGCACGAATAGCCTATACCAGCAATATCGATCAAATTAGGGGCTTGACCAATTTTGAGAGTATTATTCGTACCAGCACGTTCTTTAACTCTAATTTTGCCGATGAAAATTTTAATGCCTTTGGGCGCATACAGCGCACTTTTGGAAAGATTCGCGCCAGTTTAAATACCTCTTTTAATTATAGTAAAATCAATCAGTTTATACAAGGGACTCCTTCTTTAAACGAAGGCTTTACACAAACCCTAACACCGGGAATTCGCACTAACTTTAAGGTTGCTCCTAATGTAAGTTTACGCTATCGTTATAGTGTGATCAACAATGATCAAGGGAGTCGTTCGACTAAATTTATCGTGCAATCTCCATCGATCGAATTTGATGCTTATATCTGGGAAAAAGTTACCCTAGTCTCAAATTATAGCTATACCAGACAAGATTTAGGAACCCAGGTACAATCCTTTCAAAACTGGGATGCGAGAATTTCTTATCGCAAGGATAAAGATGCAAAATGGGAGTTTGAACTAAAGGCGTCTAATATTTTAAACATTGACGCACAAGTGCGTAATAGCGCAAACAACCTATCGGTGTTTAACGCACAAACCTTTATTCAACCGCGTTTTATCACCCTTAGAGGAGTGTATAATTTATAAGGATTTTAATAAAATACGGTCGGTCGTTTTTAATTCTGCTTTACAAGCTTCTTCTACAGGAGCTTTTACAAAGTCACCATAAACAATAATATCGATTACAATTTTGAATTGCGATTGTGCTATAAAAGATCTTGTTGTATGTACTTTAATCGCTTCTATCCCAGTAACTAAAAAGTTGATCGCAACGGTATTTTTTCTTTACATTTATAAAAGATCGGTCATATGTATAAAAAACACCTTCATCTTGTTTTTCTGTTGTTGCTTTATGGTTGCACAAAAGCAGAAGAAGATTGTCAAGCTAATTCCTTTCAATATCCAACACAAGTCTGTATTCAGCTATACGAGCCTGTGTGTGGTTGTAATAATATCACCTATTCAAATGCTTGTATTGCAGAAAGCTGGGGAGTCGTCCAGTTTTCACAAGGGGCATGTACCAACTAAATTTATTTATTTTGAAAACACCTTTTTATTTTTTATCACTCTTCTTTTCATTTTCGCTCATGGCTCAATTCCAACAAGAAGAAATTCGTTTTGAAAGCGCCAATCCATTTTCGTTAAGTGATGTTATTTTGCATTTAGACGAATTAGAAACACAGTCGGTTTATGGGCAATTGACCCTTCCTGTTGACAGTCTCAATCCACAAAAAAAGTATCCTTTAATTATTGGGGTGGCGGGAAGTTTAGGTTGGCGCCAGCATCATAAAGATTATATGAAAATGTATCAAGAAAAGGGTTTTGCCACTTTTGAACTCAATAGTTTTAAGAGTCGGGGGATTACTTCAACGGTTGGGTCACAAGATCAAGTCACCATTGCAGGAATCATTTTAGACGCTTATCGCGCACTAGAGAAGCTTGCCCAGCATCCTAATATTGATTCTGAAAAGGTTTCTGTAACAGGCTGGAGTTTAGGCGGGGGAGTAGCTCTTTTTTCGGCTTGGTTACCCATTAAAAATGCCATCACCACAGAATATACATTTGCGTCTCATTTAGCCTTTTATCCGCCTTGTTTTATCAATCCAGAAAACCTTGATTTTTCGCAGGCACCCATTCATATTTTAATCGGGGAAGCAGACAATTGGACACCAGCAAGTCCGTGTAAAGATCTTGTCAATACTCTAGGGGGGAAAGCGAATATTGATATTACCGTTTATCCAGAAGCCCATCACGGCTTTGATAGTGAAGCAGCGGTGGTGCGGAATGAAAAAGCGTATAGCTTTAAAGATTGCCTTTTTGATTTAACCGCAGAGGGAGACATTTTGATGAATTATTTAAAGTTCCCCATGGATAGTCCGTTGATGCAAAAACTAGGCTTTTTAATTTGTGTTGAACGTGGTGTAAATATTGGTGGAAACCCTGCTGCTAGAGCGTTATCTATGCCCTTTTCTGCCGCCTTTATGGAAAAAACATTAATGCAATAGCCTATGCAACAAGAAATCTCTTCCCTGCGATGGGTGATTATTGCTCCAGAAGCAGAGGTAATTAAATGGACCGCAGCTTTTCAAAAAGAAGCCCCAGGGATTCTACTCGAAGTTGGTCCAGAGGTTCCCGATCCAGCAACGGTTGATGTCTTGCTGTTATGGAAACACCCTCAAGGGTGTCTTGCCTCTTTTAAACAAGTTAAACTATACTATTCGCTAGGGGCAGGAGTCGATCATTTAATGAAAGATCAAGACCTGCTTCCAGGGGTGCCTATCTGTCGTATAGTAGATCCATTACTGTCCTTTTCTATGAGCAACTATATTCTTTTTGCGGTATTGTATTTCCAGCGCAAATGGGATAAGTTTTTAAACGACCGAAAGAATAAAATATGGGATCACGACGGCATATCTGAGGAAAATGTTAAGGTAGGGATTTTAGGATTAGGGACCTTAGGGACAGATGCTGCAATCAAATTGCATCAATTGGGGTTTGAGGTAATCGGCTATAGTCCTTCACCAAAGCAAATCGATGGGATCCCCACTTTTGCCGAAGGCGAGTTAGCGAACTTTCTTGCCCAATGCAATGTGTTGGTCTGTACCGTACCTTCTACTCCCCAGACCCGAGGCTTGTTATCAAAACCGCTCTTTGATCAATTGACGCAACCCACTTATTTAATCAATGTTGCAAGAGGGGCAGTACAAGTAGAAAAAGATATTTTAGAAGCACTAGAGCACAATGTTTTATCAGGGGCTTTTCTCGATGTTTTTGAAAGTGAACCTTTGTCTAAAGATCATCCTTTTTGGTTACATCCTAAAGTTCAAATGACCCCACACATTGCCAGTATTACCAATCCTGAAGCGGGGGTAGCACAAATTCTCAACAACGCTTTTGCGGTTAAGCAGGAGAATGATTTAGTGCATACGGTCGACCCTAAAAAAGGATATTAGACTGTCTTTCATTCCATAGATAACTTTCAATTAACAATTGATATTTTATTTTTGTATATTGGTTTCAACCATAAACTAATTCAAAAATGAAAAAAACAATGTTATTTGTGGTGGCTATTTTATTTGCCACTACAACGGTGGCCCAAGTTGCCATGAGTAGAACCCTTACCATCAAAGAAGGGAAACAGGCGAAGTTCATGGAGCTTGCCGCAAAAAAAACAAAAAAGTTTAACGGTAAAAAAGGGCAACCCGCCTATTATACTTTCTCCATTGAGACAGGACCAGATGCTGGAAACTTATGGCGTGTTCAAGTAGCCGAAGAAATGGCCAATTTTGATACCGTTGATACAGAGGGAAATCAATATTGGATGGATACTGTAGGGGATATGCATACTTCTGCAAACACCCAACATTGGTGGTATAATGGAGATATGTCTTATGTGTCTAATCCACAAGATGTAAATCTTTTATCAAGAATGATTTTTTATACCATTAAAGCAAATGGGGGAGAAGATTTTTGGCGTTTTAGAAAAAGAGTAGCAGAAACCATGAAAGCAGCCAACTTACCTTTTGCGATGAATGTGTGGAACTGTGGATCGGGTTGCAACGGTAACGTTGTCTTAGTTTCTTTTTCGCATAAAGGATACGGAGACCAATTCAAAAAGAACACAGAGGATTTTCCAAAAATGGTTGAAAAGTACAATGAACTCTATGGAGAAGGTGCCTACAAAGAAGACAATGTAGCACTTGATGGTTCGCTTGAAATGCTTTGGGGAAGAAGAATAATTCACATGAAGTTTTTACCCGAGCTAAGTTCACCTCCCAATATGAATAATTAGTCATTAAAAAAACCCTCCTAAATGGAGGGTTTTTATTTTTTGATTCGGTCGATTAACCGTCAAGATTGAGCCAAAGAGCAATACTGCTTTTAGCGTCTTTTGTTGTGATAAATAAAGGGATAACCTCTTTTTTGATAGAATTTATAAGGTGCATCTACAGAAAAGTTTTATTGATGGATGCTCCCATCTGGCATTATAGCATCTGTTAAGAGGGCTTTTTTGAGGTCTTCTATAATCACTTTGGCGCCTTTTAAATTAGCACTGCTAAGATAGGCGCCTTCAAAATTAACTCCTTTAAGATTGGCTTGAACGAAATTAGCTCCGCTAAAGTTCCCCTGACTAAGGTCTGCAAACATCATATTCGCTTTACTAAAGTTTGCACTGCTGCAGTTGGCCTTTGACAAATTAGCAAAGCTGATATTTGAACGGTAAAGTGTTACGCCAGTACAATCTGCTTCACTTAAATTGATGTTGTTGAGGTTGGTATAAAAAAGTTCGGCATTGATTAGCTGAGCTTTGTTGAGGTTCGCTCTTGAAATATTAACGCCGTTCATTTCAATCCCGTTGAGTTTAGCACCTGCGAGATTGATTTCTTCTAGAGAGACTCCATCATCACAAAGATCTTCAAGGGCAATGATACGGGCTTGACTATTTTCGATGCCACTTGCCCCATCGATTATGGACCAGGCCTGATAGTGAAATTGTCTTTTGCGTTCTGGTTGCTCTTTGATAAAGATCAATACCGCTATAAAAATGCTCAAAGGTTCCAGGGTGTCGATAAAGGTTTGGATCATGCTAACTTCTTGTCCTGTATAAGAGAGTAAGAAGAAAAATGATGCAGCATATAAGGCGATCATCCATTTAGGGGTGCGCCAGAACCAGCGGTTCATTTTTGTTAAGAGGTTGTTTCTGTCTTTGAGTTTAACCTTTTGTGTGTAGGTTAATTTTTTTCGCGGACGCATTTTGATTTTCTCTACCGAAGAAGTGTTGAATTCGTTTTGTTCGTGTTTTTCGATCTCTTCTTCTTCGGGGACTTCTTGTGCATGTTCGATGCCTATGAGCATCATGTCTACTACAGCGCCATAGGTGGTAACCCAGGCCTTTTCGACCTCTGGTGTCCACTCATCGTCTATGTATTTTGCTAAGGTGTGAATCAATGCACTGCCCACTAAAGGATAGTGTTTTTCAATCGCGCCATAGCCTTTGTGTTTTTCGCCCAGCGGGCCTAAAACAGATTGTAACACCTCTGGATTGCGAATATTTTCGACCAGAAGGACTAGAGATCCATAGAGCTTTTCAGACTGTTTAGGGATATTGGTTTGCTCAAATAGAGGTTTGAGCTGTGGCGACTCGATAAAGAGTTGATCGTAAAAAGTAAGGGCAAAGTCTTCTTTGTTTTGCCGAATTTTCTCAAAGCTTTTCTCGACCAGCTCGATTCGTAAGAGATCAGTGTTCATAATTAACTATAGTAGGGCTAAATGTAAAATTTATTTCTGGTCAATTTGTTTATAAAAATAGACAATTAAGGGAGAAAGCTGTTTTGTTTGAGCATAAAAAAGGGTGGAAATTAGGGTCGGCTTTTATAAAATTTTATCTTGGGAAAACTAAGTTTAAATTATGCTAGAGCCAAAGATCATTCTCGTTATCATTTTTGTTTTAATTACACTCTATGGTATTGTCAAAAAGAACCGGATGTTTTTTAATATGGGATACTTCTTGTACGGTATATCTGTCTTTGTGGCAGAGTTAAACGAATATTTAGACGTTCAAAGTTTTTCTCACCTGCTGTTTGCCATACTGTTTTTACTGCAAGCTATTTTATCTATCCCCAATAAAATCCCTTATAATGGAAGTGCATTAGCAAAGTCTGTGGCGGTAAAAATTTACAGCTGTCTTTCGATTATTAATCTGGTCGGAATCTTAGTTCCGTATACTTCTCCGGCACCAGAAATTACCTTCTATTTGCACGCAGCGATGGCGATTTTCCCCATGATAGCAGTGCTTTTAATTTTAACCAATAAAATTCCTTTGAGTAAGGAAGGGTAGGTTTTTGATTTTTAGTAATGCTTATTGAGATGTAATGAATTTTGCGTTGAAGACGCTGGGGTTGGGTTTCATCTGAGAAAACATCACGGCACCTACGCGGTTCAGTCTATTATTAGATTGTATTATAAGTGTTTAAAAGGGGATTT
>JBDNAJ010000119.1:0-7978 GCA_039768455.1 Candidatus Arcticimaribacter sp. | reverse complement strand
TGTTTAAGTGATAAGGATAACGCACATGCTGTATCACATATTTAGGGATGCTATTACGGTCTAGTGGATCAGAATTAGCAGCCGTCTCTGTGGTGTCTAAATACCCGTCTCCATCGTCGTCGGTATCTGTATTATTACCATAACCATCACCGTCTGTATCAAATTGCTCACTGGGATCAAAAGGAAATACATCGACTAAATTAGTCACCCCGTCCAAATCGGTGTCTTCAGAAGGAGTGGCGGTAGTGGTATTCGCTACAGGTGTACTTGTATTCGTTGCGGCTGGATCTAGATCTAAGGGAACTAATCTTGTTAGCATTGTAAGCGGCTCTTTTACCATACGAATAGTAAAGTCTGACTTAGAAGGTAGTTCTAAAATAACATGCTCAAAATACTCTTCATTGATTCTAGAGGCGGTCCAAATTGGGATACTGTCGTATTCTATCGAAAAACGTTTTTTCCCAGGATATGCAATGGGAGAGTCAATACGCATGTCATCTGCAGTGGCATCTTGAGAAGAAACATAACTAACTGTTGTAGGCGAAGCCAAAGAGGTTCCAGTTATACTAGCATCATCAATATAAATCACAGACTGACGCTCTAACTTATAGTCGAATTCTAAAATAAGATTGTTTTTAGGAAAATCTTGAAAAGATTTACGTGCAGCCACCTTGTGTGTAGAAGTATAAGGTACTGTGACCCAATTTGCATAGAAATTACCCTCTGCGTCTGTTGGCTGAGTGAAATCTGTCAAGACAGTATCGGTCCCTGTTTTTGACCAAACCAAAGGGTCATTATCTCCAAAAGTAAGATCATCTTTATAATACATTTCAATAAAATTCTCGTAATAACGACTATCGCTATCTTCTGTATTATAAACCTTTAAACCTACATCATAGCGTCCAAAGGCATTGTACTCTACTGACTCTGTTATTTCACTAATACTATCATTTGTTATTGCTCCAGGAAAAGCCCATTCAAGACTATCGATATTACTCGCCGACGCGATAAAACTCACATTGAAAGTTGGTGAACCGATATTAGTCCCCACTCCTATCGTTCTAGAAGTTGAAATAAAAGAAGCCGAAATATTTCCAGTATTTTCCCAATCAGGATTTAGCTTGTTTTGCTGCGCTGTAGGAGGTTCATACATAGGAGGAACACAGCCTGTCCAAAAGGCAAAAGAAAAGACCAATAAAACGCTAAGTCGTTTCTGCTCCATAGTCCAAAAATAAGTTTTATTTATGATATAAATAATGAATAAATTAATTCAATAAAAAAAGGCCCAAACAATGGGCCTTTTTAAAGTATAAACAGCGTTAGCTTAGGCTGCGTTTTCTTTCTTGATCAAGTTTAAAGCAGAACCTTCTTTAAACCAGTCAATCTGTTGTGCGTTATAGGTGTGGTTAGCCATAATGGTATCTTTTGATCCATCGGCGTGAGCTACCTCAACAGTGATTTGCTTTCCAGGAGCAAAGTCTTTTAAATCAACAAAGTTGAAAGTATCGTCTTCTTGAATAAGGTCATAATCTGCCTCATTCGCAAAGGTAATTCCTAACATCCCTTGTTTCTTTAAGTTGGTTTCGTGGATACGTGCAAACGATTTTACTAGAACGACTTTAACTCCTAAGAAACGGGGCTCCATTGCTGCGTGTTCACGAGAAGAACCTTCTCCATAGTTGTGGTCTCCCACAACAACTGTTTCAATTCCAGCTGCTTTGTATTCACGTTGTACATCTGGTACTCCACCATACTCCCCTGTCATTTGATTTTTGACAAAGTTTGTTTTTTGATTGTATGCATTAACTGCTCCAATCAAACAGTTGTTAGAAATATTATCTAAATGCCCGCGGAAACGCAACCATGGACCAGCCATAGAGATGTGATCCGTAGTACATTTTCCATGTGCTTTGATTAATAATTTTGCACCAGAAAGGTTTTCTCCATCCCATGGTTGAAAAGGAGTTAACAATTGTAAGCGTTCAGAAGTTTCGTTCACTTTAATTTGAACAGAAGATCCATCTTCTTCTGGAGCGAGGTAACCATTATCTTCTACGTCAAAACCTTTCGGTGGCAATTCCATTCCAGTAGGTGGGTCTAAGCTTACTTCTTCTCCGTTTTGATTGATCAATTTGTCTGTTAAAGGATTGAAATCTAGGCGACCTGATATAGCGACTGCAGCAACCATTTCTGGAGATGCTACAAAGGCATGGGTATTAGGATTACCATCTGCACGTTTTGAGAAGTTTCTATTAAAGGAGTGAATAATCGAGTTTTTCTCTTGCTTATCTGCTCCTTCACGTGCCCATTGACCGATACATGGTCCACAAGCATTAGTGAAAATCTTTGCGTTTAAGTCTTCAAAAACACTTAATAAACCGTCTCTATCTGCCGTATAACGAACCTGCTCAGAACCTGGGTTAATTCCAAATTCTGCTTTAGTGATTAAACCTTTATCAACCGCTTGTTTTGCAATCGAAGCCGCACGGGATAAATCTTCATAAGAAGAGTTGGTACAAGAACCGATTAATCCCCATTCAACTTGCAATGGCCATTCATTATCTTTTGCTACTTTAGACATCTCTGCAATAGGTGTAGCTAAGTCTGGTGTAAATGGTCCATTAATATGTGGCATTAAAGTATCTAAGTCAATTTCGATTACTTCGTCAAAATATTGTTCTGGGTTTGCATATACTTCTGCATCAGCAGTTAAGTGTTCTTTGACAGCATTGGCAGCATCAGCTACATCATCACGACCCGTAGAACGCAAATAACGCTCCATTGACTCGTCATATCCAAAGGTAGAAGTGGTTGCGCCAACTTCTGCTCCCATATTACAGATGGTTCCTTTTCCAGTACAAGACATGGCTTCAGCACCTTCTCCAAAATATTCTATAATTGCGCCAGTCCCTCCTTTAACAGTAAGGATACCCGCTACTTTTAAAATTACATCTTTTGGCGCAGTCCAACCGTTTAATTTCCCAGTTAGTTTTACCCCAATTAGTTTTGGGAATTTTAATTCCCATGGCATATCTGCCATAACGTCTACAGCATCTGCACCTCCAACACCAATGGCCAGCATTCCTAGTCCACCTGCGTTAACGGTATGTGAATCTGTTCCAATCATCATTCCTCCTGGGAAAGCATAGTTTTCTAGAACAACCTGGTGAATAATCCCAGCGCCTGGCTTCCAAAATCCAATCCCGTACTTATTTGAAACTGACTCTAAAAAGTTAAATACCTCAGCAGAAGTAGAGTTCGCTGATTTTAAATCCACTTCAGCCCCAGATTTAGCCTGGATTAAATGGTCACAGTGTACCGTTGTAGGTACAGCAACCTTTTGTTTTCCAGCTTGCATAAATTGTAACAAAGCCATTTGTGCCGTGGCATCTTGACAAGCAATTCTATCTGGTGCAAAATCAACATAATCTGCTCCTCTGTTATAAGGACGTTCAGATTTTCCATCCCATAAGTGAGAATACAAGATCTTTTCAGACGCAGTTAAAGGTTTACCAGTTAATTTTCGAGCTTCAGCGACACGATCTTCTAATCGTGCATAGACTGCTTTGATCATTTCAATGTCAAATGCCATATTCCTTTTGATTTAATTTGGACAAAATTACAAAATTAAGCGTTTAGAATTCTTCTGTATTATAGAATTAATTGATGTTTCAAAAAATTCTACAAATCCCATTAGATGTGTTTAAAATAATAGTAAAAACTAGCCCTGTGTTTTAAATCACACTTCTCAACTTTTTTTAAAAGAAAATAGATCGAACCCTTTTTGAGTGTTTCTTAGAAATAAAGTAACTTTTGAAGATCAAATTAAAAAAACGTGAGTGAATTATTTCAAAAATACAAAGGGCTATTATTGGTCCTCTTTTTAGGACTCTTTATCAGCTTTGTAGACGGTTATGTCCTTAGCGGTCAATTTAAAGGGGTAGAAGAATACAAACATTTTATTTATATCGCTGCGCTGTTAATCGGCCTTGCGGTTGTATTAAGCATTTTACTCAAGGAAGGCCCAGCCGAAGAATAAGCCTTATCTTTGCCAAAAAAAGATGCAGCATTTTTCAAAAGAAAACATTGATGCTTTAGAAATACGCTATAAAAACAACTTAATCAATAGTATTTCTGGCTATAAATCAGCAAATCTAATTGGCACTAAAAGCAAGGCGGGTAATACCAATCTGGCTGTCTTTAACTCCATTGTTCATTTGGGGAGTAATCCCGCGCTATTAGGCTTTATCCTTCGCCCTACCACGGTTCCTAGACACAGTTATGAAAACATGAAAGAAACGGGGGTTTTTACCATCAACCATATTAGCAAAGACCAAATCGAGGATGCCCACCATACTTCGGCGAAGTACCCTGAAAATGTTTCTGAATTCGATCAAACAAATCTTAAAGAGGAATACAAAGCAGATTGCATTGCTCCATTTGTCAAAGATGCGCCCGTACAAATTGCGTGTCGCTACGTCAATGATTACCTTATTAAAGAAAATGACACCCTTTTAGTGGTTGGTGCCGTGGAACATTTATTTGTACAAGAAGAAATGCTACTCGAAGACGGCTATGTACAATTAGACAAAGGAGAAGTTGTCACGGTCAATGGTATAGATGGCTATGCTTTACCCCAACTGCTTGCGCGTTTCCCTTATGCCCGACCAAAAGAATAAACATGGAATTTATTTCAAACGCCCTTTATGATTATGTTGTGGCGCACTCTCAAGAGGAACCGCCATTACTAGCCGATCTATCCCGACAAACACATCTAAAAGTGCTACAACCGCGCATGTTGAGTGGACCCTTGCAAGGGCGATTTTTAAGTGTTTTGGCAAAATTGTTACAACCTAAAAAGATCTTGGAAGTAGGAACCTTTACCGGTTATGCTACCCTCTGTTTGGCCGAAGGCCTCCCAAAAGACGGCCAAATTGACACCCTAGATAAAAACGAAGAACTGATCGATTTTCAACGGTCCTTTTTTGATCGTTCTCCCTGGGGAAAACAAATTCATCAACACTGTGGGGATGCCACAGCAATTATTCCAACCCTTGAAGGGGAATATGATCTAGTGTTTCTAGATGCAGATAAAAAGAATTACCTCAATTATTTAGAGCTATTGCTCCCGAAGATAAAAACAGGTGGTTTATTGCTGTCTGACAATGTGTTGTGGAGCGGGAAAGTCTTAGAAGAAACACAAAAAAACGATCGAGATACTGCCGTGTTAAAAGAATTCAATCAAAAGCTTGCCAGGCATCCCAATTTTGAAACGGTCTTGCTCCCTTTGCGAGACGGACTTACTTTGAGTCGTAAAATCTAACCCTTGCGTTTGACAGAGTTGGTCAATTGATCAAAGCCTTCTTTTACTTGATCGATTTCTTTTTTGATATCTGCGCCTATTTCTTTGGTCGGATCAATGTCTGCTGACTTTTGGATCTCAGATTTAATCTCATTTGTGGCTTGCTTTACCTGGGTAATCCCTTTGGCTAAGCCTTTTGCAATAGAAGGGATTTTATCTGCACCAAAGATGAGCAAGACAATAAAAAAGATAAAGACGATCTCTGCACCACTAATGAATAACATGGACGTTGTTTTTGTCAAAGATAAACCAAAAAAAAAGCAGCGAAAAAATATCGCTGCTTTTTAGTTTATTAGAATGCTAAATTTTAACCTTTTACTTTGTTTTTGAATTGATCAAAATCAGAGTCAGCCTCTTTTTTAGGCCATGCATTGTTATTTAGATTAACATCTGCAGTAGCTGCATCTGGATCTACTGTTACATTTATCAATTCTTTATTTGATGTGACGAGTTTCTTTACAGAAGCATCGTTTTTACGCCATACTTGCACGGGATAAGTAACGCGCTCTGTTGAGCCATCTGCATAACTGTACTCGACGATAATGGGCATGACAATCCCCCCAGGTTTTTCAAATTCGATCTCATAAAAATACTTAGGAAGTGTTTCCCCTTCCTCCAAATTCTCTGCTAAAACAGTAGAGTGATCTTTATAATCGCCTTCGGCCAAAGAAGGATCAAATTCTTCACTATCGCCTGCAACCATAAAGACAGAAGGACTTAAATCATCTGCGGTCATCCCATAGTTAGCTAACAAATCTGTCACCTCTTTACTAGGAGTGGGAGAAACGTAGTAACGCTTCACTTCTTTTACCCCTATATCAACCACATCTGTAGAATAGAACCATCCTCTCCAGAACCAATCTAAGTCCACTGCAGAAGCGTCTTCCATGGTACGGAAGAAATCTTCGGGTGTTGGGTGCTTGAACATCCAGCGTTGCGAATAGGTTTTAAAGGCAAAGTCAAACAAGTCTTTCCCCATAATGGTTTCACGAAGAATATTGAGTGCTGTCGCTGGTTTTCCATAGGCATTAGGCCCTAATTGGAAAACATTTTCTGGGTTAGACATAATCGGGCTAATGAAGTCTTGATCTCCGGACATATATCGTACAATTTTAGAAGGCGCCCCTCTTCTAGAAGGATAATCTTCTTGGAATTCTTGCTCTGTTAAGTACTGCATAAAGGTATCTAGGCCTTCGTCCATCCACCCCCATTGACGCTCGTCTGAGTTGACAATCATTGGGAAGTAGTTGTGTCCAACCTCGTGAATGATCACACTAATCATTCCGTATTTTGTACGGTCAGAATAGGTGCCATCTTCATTAGGACGACCATAGTTCCAGCAAATCATAGGATATTCCATTCCTTGATTTTTAGCATGTACAGAAACAGCCTTTGGATAAGGATAATCAAAGGTGTATTTAGAATACACTTCTAAGGTATGGGCAACCACACGAGTAGAATATTCTTCCCACAATGGGTTTCCTTCTTTAGGGTATAAAGAAGCGGCAATTTTATTTTCCCCTCCTACTTTAACGACCATCATGTCCCAAATAAATCTTCTTGAAGAGGCAAAGCCAAAGTCACGCACGTTTTCTGCGACAAAACGCCATGTTTTCTTTTTAGTTGCTTTTACCTTTTCTTTTTCAATCACCTCATCTTGGGTTACGATCATCACTGGATCGTCATAGGTGTTTAAGGCTTTTTTATAGCGCTGGTATTCTGTTCTTGATAAAACTTCTTTTGGATTTTGAAGTGTCCCTGTCGCTTCCATAACGTGATCTTCTGGAACGGTGATGTTCACTTCATAATTCCCAAAGTTTAAGGCGAATTCTCCATTCCCCCAAAACTGGTAGTTTTGCCAACCCTCAACATCGTTATAAACGGCTAAACGCGGAAAAAACTGTGCGATTACATAAGCACGGTTATCGTCTTCGGCAAAATATTCATAACCAGAACGCGCACGGTCTGTCACGTGATTATTGATTTTATACCACCATTTTATCGAGAAGGAATATTGCGCACCGCTCGCTAAAGGCGAAGGTAAATCGACGCGCATCATCGTTTGATTAATGGTGTGGCGCAATGGACGACCATTGGCATCTTTGACGTGTTCGATATTAAAACCACCGACGAATTTCTCTCCAGTAAATTCATCCACAAATGCTTCTACCCGTCTAAAACTGGGTGCTCCAGAAGGGTTTTTCGCCCCCTCCATATCGTTTTCATTACGGATATTTTGATCTAACTGCACCCATAAGTAAGGCAATGCATCTGGTGAGTTATTGGTGTAAGTAATGGTTTCGTTTCCATATAACTTAGTGTTTTCATCGTCTAATTCGATGTCCATTTTATAATCCACCTGCTGCTGATAATAATCAACACCTGGCGCACCAGAAGCTGTTCTAAAACGGTTAGGCGTGGCAAATTCTTCATATAACTGTTTGAATTTGTTGTCGTTTTTATGCCCTTGAATCGCAGTAGAGCCTTGTGCTAGAACTACGGTCGCAAAAAGCATAAAGATTGAGGCAAATAGGCACTTTTTCATTCTCTCAAAAATTTAAATTGTGGTTAAATATACTTTAATTTTTAAATATTAAAGCGTAAAATCTAAAGCGG
>JBDNAJ010000017.1:0-5825 GCA_039768455.1 Candidatus Arcticimaribacter sp. | reverse complement strand
TATCCACTAACCTTAACCCATACCGCCGATCCCCCAACTGTTTTTTTTCAAAAAGGAAGTGTCAACTGGAACAACCCTAGGATTATTAGTATAGTAGGGACACGCGCACCTACTGCTGAGGGTTGTGGTCTTTGCGAAAAATTACTACAAGATCTAGCTCCATACAAGCCTTTGATCATTAGCGGTTTTGCGCAGGGAATAGATATAGTCGCCCATAAGAAAGCCCTTGATCTAGGCTTAGAAACAGTGGCTGTTCTTGGCCACCCTTTTGGCGAATGGTACCCCCCACAGCATACTAAATATGTGCCTGCTCTTTTAAAAAACGGAGCCTTTGTTTCTGAATTCTGGTCAGATGATCCATTTGATCGATCAAACTTTTTAAAGCGCAATCGCATTATTGCCGGGGCAGCCCATGCTACGGTGGTCATAGAGTCTGGATCGAGGGGAGGCAGCCTTGTCACGGCACAACACGCCCTTGCTTATCATCGAGAAGTATTTGCGTTTCCTGGGAGACCGTCAGATGAAAAAAGAGCTGGCTGATTAAGTTTGATTAAAAACGATCAAGCGAGAATGATACGGCATGCTAAAGACTTTATTCAATGGATGAATTGGGAAGAAAAAGCGCCAAAAAAGAGCGTCCAAAAAAACCTTTTCGTTGAACTTTTACCAGAAGAGCAAAAGATAGTAGAACAACTAGCAGTCGCTTCTTCTATAGATGAAATTTCCTTAAAATGTAAACAACCTATTGCTTCTGTTGCGTCGACACTACTCCAGTTAGAATTAAAAGGAATAGTTCGTTCGACAGCGGGTAAAAAATTTGAGTGCTGTTAGTAGCCTATTTTTCCACGTACTCTTAGGAGGACCTCGTGGGCGATTTCACGTGCTTTTTTAGCCCCTTTGGCTAAAGCAATGGTTACTTCTGCAGGATTAGCTTGATAGTAATCAAAGCGTTTGCGGGGTTCTTCGAATGTGGCCAAAATCACCTCAAACAAGGCTTGTTTTGCATGCCCATACCCCATTCCACCAGCCAGGTATTGTTGTCTAAGCGCTTCAATTTGACCAGGATTGGCCAAAAGAGCATAAAGCGCAAAAACATTACAGGTCTCTGGATCTTTGGGGTCTTCCAGCGGAGTAGAGTCTGTTTTAATGCCCATGACTTGCTTTCGCAATTTTTTTTCTGGGAGAAAGACATCAATAAGGTTATTTTTAGATTTAGACATTTTTCCGCCATCTGTTCCAGGAACATACTGGGTAGAATCTTGGATTTTTGCCTGTGGTAACACAAAAGTTTCCCCTAGTTGGCTGTTAAATCGCGCGCCAACATCGCGGGTCATTTCTAAATGCTGCAATTGATCTTTTCCTACCGGGACAATGTCTGCGTCATATAACAAGATGTCTGCTGCCATTAACATGGGATAACTAAAAAGCCCAGCATTGACATCTTGAAGTCGATCTGCTTTATCTTTAAAAGAATGGGCTAAAGTGAGGCGTTGATAAGGGTAGAAGCAGTTGAGGTACCAGGCCAGTTCGGTTACTTCACTTACATCACTTTGCTTGTAAAAAATCGTTTTATCGGTATCTAAACCGCAGGCAAGCCATGCCGCTGCAGTATTAAAGGTATGTTGTCTTAAGGTTGCTCCATCTTTGATTTGTGTCAAAGAGTGCAAGTCGGCAATAAAGAGAAAAGATTCATTCGATTCTTCTTCTGCCATGGCGATGGCGGGTAAAACAGCACCTAATAAATTACCTAAGTGGGGGGTGCCGGTACTTTGTACACCGGTTAAGATTCTGGCCATTGAAAATGTTTTTCACAAATGTACTTTATTTCCCTAAAACTAATTCCAATTTGCTACTTTTGAAGCTGTGAAAAAAGTACTTACGCGCTTATGGCGGATATGGTTTTACATCCTTGCGGCTGTTCCCGTACCCATTTTATTTCCCTTTTTAGCGATCGCTTTGTTATTTCCAAAGGGCTATACTTTTGTTTTTTGGGTGGCACGTAATATCTGGGCGCCTATTATTTTAGGGGGAAGTGGTTTTTATACTAAAATTCGTTACGAGAAGCCATTGCCAAAAGGGACTTCGTATGTCTTAGTCGCCAATCACACCAGTTATATCGATCCTTTTGTAATGTTGCGGGTTTCTAAAAACCCTTTTGTTTTTGTCGGGAAAAAAGAGCTGGTCAAGATTCCCATCTTTGGGTACCTCTATAAACGCGCAGCGATTATGGTGAACCGTAGTGATAAAAAAAGTCGCTGGGAAGTTTATGGTCGCGCAGAAAAAAAGCTTGCCTTAGGCTACAGCATTTGTATTTTCCCAGAGGTGTCTTATGAAGATGACACTATCTTTTTAAACCCTTTTAAACGCGGGGCTTTTAAAATTGCGATTGACCATCAATTGCCTGTTGTACCCATGGTTTTTTATGACTGTAAACGCAAGCATCCCTGGTATCCTAACTTTGGTTATCCGGGCGAGTTAAGGGTACAAACTTATCCTGAGATTTATCCCCCTAAAAGCATGGAGGAATTAGAGGACTTGCAAGAAACAGTGCGTGATGTAGTCGAAAAAGGGTTGTTAGAAGATCCTAAAAGGCGACAGTTTAAAGCGGTAGAGATCGAGAAATCTCTCGCTTAAATCAATGGATATTTATTGCCGAATCCTCAATGCTTCTTCACGCAGGGCAGCAAGTCTTGTTTCTTCTGAAGTGGTGAGCTGCCCTTCTAGTAAATTAGTTGTTTCGCTAAGATCATTTTGAAGATCAAAGAGAAGTTCGTTCCCATTGTTTAGAGACAGGAATTTATAACGCCCGTCACTTAGGGTATACCCAGATTTATTGGGACGATCCCCAATGATTTCACTATAATTAAAACGGCGATCATTTGACACTCCCTCCCGGATTAAGGGCCAAAAACTTTGACTATCTAAGTTTTCTTCTAGGGCTAAACCAGCGGCATCTAAAAAGGTATTATATAAATCAACAGCGGTAACCAAAGCATTTTCTTCTTCTCCCCTTCGGGAAACACCATAACCTGAAACAACTAGTGGGACATGTATCCCTCCTTCATATAAACTTCCTTTTGCTTTTGAGGAAGTATAGGGCGACTGAGCAACCTGATTAGGCGTGCCATTATCTCCAATAAACACGATAAGGGTGTTCTCTAGGGTTTCGCTTGAAAGGGTGGAGATTAGTCGGCCTAATTCTGTATCTAAGCTCTCTATCATCGCGAAGTAATAGGGTAAGGGATTCTGGCTAATACTTTCCTCGTCTTCTGGCAGACTCCCTTGCGAGTGAAGTTCTTGTGGGGGAAGATGAAAAGGGGTGTGTGGCGCATTATAGGCTAACCAACAAAACCAGGGCTGATCTTGAGCTTGAATCCAATCGATGGCTAAATCTGTTAAAGTAGTGGTGATATAATTGTTTTGTCGCACAGTTGATCCATTTGTGGTAAGTTGCCAATTGGAATAATTATTTACGCCTCCGCTAAAGAGACCGGCATAATATCCAACCCCCATTTCTTCTGGTCGAAGATATACGTTTTCATTGCTAACATGCCACTTCCCAATTATACTTGTGCTGTACTGCCCTTCAAATGCTCTTTGTATGATTCGCTCGTTAGGGTTAAGGTTGTTGTTTTGTTCCACCCCTAGCACCCCTGTTCTGTAACCGTATTTTCCGGTTAAAATACTTGCTCTTGTGGGGGTACAAACGGGATATGTCCAAGCTTGAGTAAAGCGAATCCCTTCATTTGTAAGGCGGATCAATGTGGGAAGCAAAGGTTTTTCCTCTCCTAAATCATAGCCTGGCATGGCATCTATCCCTAAGTCATCTGCAATTACGAAAAGAATATTTGGCGAAGCATCAGAACTTGGATTAACTGGGTTTTCTGGAAGAGTAGTTTCGGTGCTTTCATCCAAAGCGTTACTGCCGGAATTATTTTTATTGCAACTCCCCAATAAGAGGGCGAAAATCAAATAATACGGCAAAAAGGCATAGTGTTGTTTGAAAGACATAAAAGCAGAATAGTTCACAGAATTTCGTTAGTTTAGATAAACTAAAGATATGGATTCTTCTGCTTCAATTATACTAGCGATTGCTATTATGGTTATTATGATGGGAATGGGCCTTACCCTTACCCTGGCCGATTTTAAACGAGTAGCACAAAACCCAAAGCCGGTTCTTTTAGGCTTGACCAATCAAATCATCTTATTGCCATTAGTTGCTTTAGGCCTGGTGTATCTTTTTGAACCGCCGGCTTTTATCGCGATAGGAATGATTTTGCTAGCGGCTTGTCCCGGGGGAACTTCTTCTAATTTAGTGACTCTTTTAGCCAAAGGAGACTTGGCTCTTTCTGTCAGTATGACGGCGATCAACAGTGTGATAACGATTATTACCATCCCATTTTGGGTAGGCTATGCCTACACTACTTATTTAGCTGAAGCAGCAAATATGGCTTCTCCTACCGCAGATATTTTTAAAACTTTGATCGTCGTTCTAGCAATACCGCTTAGTCTAGGAATGATGATAAAAAATCGCGCGCCCCAGTTTGCAGAGAAGATGGAACGCCCTGTTCGTATCGCTTCTTCTGTTTTTTTGGCGGTGGTGATCTTAGGTCTTTTAGCACGAGAATTTGATTTGTTTAAACAGTATGTAGGAGATACGATAGCGATTGTTGTGGCTTTAAATGTGATTACCATGGGGTTGGGTTATGGCTTAGCCAAAGCCTTTGGCTTAAACCTCAAACAGGGCTTAACCATTGCGATTGAGTCTGGAATTCAAAATGGAACTTTGACCATTAGCTTAGCGGTGATTACGTTAAATCAACCCGATTTTGCCATAGTAGCCGCCATTTATTCTTTAGTAATGTATGCTTTGTCAAGTGTCCCGATTTATTTTGGGCTAAAAGCCTCAAAATAAAAAAACCCCCAAATTTCTTTGGGGGCAATGCAATCCAAATGTTAAAAGCATTATTCATTCACAGCCTTGAGGGTGCCCATGATTTTTTCTTCAAGTTCATCCATTAAATCTGGATTATCACTTAAAAGGGTTTTAACCGCATCGCGACCTTGACCTAATTTGGTATCACCATAGCTAAACCAAGAACCTGATTTTTTAATGATTTCATAGTTGACCCCTAAATCAATGATCTCTCCGATTTTAGAGATTCCTTCACCGTACATAATGTCGAATTCAGTTGTTTTAAAGGGCGGTGCTACTTTGTTTTTGACCACTTTCACACGGGTTTTGTTTCCTAATACTTCTGCATCAGTACTTTTAATTTGTGTGGATCGACGGATGTCCAATCGTACAGAAGCATAGAATTTTAAAGCGTTTCCACCAGTAGTGGTTTCTGGGTTACCAAACATTACCCCAATTTTTTCTCTCAACTGGTTAATGAAGAAGACGGTACAATTGGTTCTAGAAATTGACCCAGTAAGTTTACGTAAGGCCTGAGACATTAAACGGGCGTGAAGTCCCATTTTAGAGTCTCCCATTTCCCCTTCAATTTCACTCTTAGGGGTCAATGCTGCAACCGAGTCAATCACAACGATATCAACCGCACCAGAGCGGATAAGATTATCAGCGATTTCGAGCGCTTGCTCTCCGTGGTCAGGTTGCGATATAATGAGTTCTGAAATATCTACCCCTAATTTTTCTGCATAAAAGCGATCAAAGGCATGTTCAGCATCGATAAAGGCAGCAATGCCTCCTTGTTTTTGACATTCTGCGATAGCATGTAAAGTCAAGGTCGTTTTTCCCGAAGATTCTGGACCATAGATTTCAACGACTCGCCCGCGAGGATATCCTCCTACGCCTAAGGCAATAT
>JBDNAJ010000118.1:0-8804 GCA_039768455.1 Candidatus Arcticimaribacter sp. | reverse complement strand
GAATAATGGCAGCTAATACCCAGTGAGTTGATGTCCCAAAGGACTGTCCGGCACTTCGTAAATGATTAGGGTAAATTTCTGAGATAAAAACCCAGATCACTGCCCCTTGACCTATGGCATGTGAAGCAATGAATACAAATAAAAAGATTGGCAAAGCAAGCCCTTCCCAAGACAGTAGGAATGATGCTGCGATTAAACTTAGGGAGATGATATAGCCTACAGAACCGATATACATTAAGCTTTTTCTCCCCAAACGATCAATCAAATTGATGCCAATTAGGGTAAAAATTAAGTTGATTAATCCAATTCCTACGCTGCTTAATAAAGCGGTGCTTTCTCCCAATCCCCCTTCTTCAAAAATCCGAGGAGCATAATACAAGAAGGCATTAATACCAGAAAATTGATTAAAAAAAGCGATCAAGAAAGCAAGTTTGAGGATAAAACGATATTTCGGTTTAAAGATGCTTTCGTTTTCTACGGCCACATCCTGTTCTTTACTAATATCTGCTATAAGTGAGTCTGCGTCTTCTTTGGCGTAAGCCTGAAAAATAATGGCTTTGGCTTCTACTGCTCTGTTTTGTAAAAACAACCAGCGAGGACTTTTAGGAATACCTAAGGTCAGTAAAGTGTAAATAATGGCAGGAATAGCTTCTACTCCCATCATATAACGCCAGGCATTTTCGCCTAAATTACTTAAGAAGTAATTGGATAAAAAGGCGACAAGAATTCCAAAAACAATATTGAATTGATATAAGCCTACTAAACGACCCCGGTCTTTGGCCGGAGCAATTTCAGAAATATAGGCTGGGGCAGCAATGGTCGAAGCACCGACCCCCAGACCGCCTAAAAATCTAAAAAAAGCGAATAGGTAAGGCGTGGTCGCTAAAGCAGACCCTAAGGCTGAAACACTGTAAAAAACCCCAATCCAAATCAAGGTGTTTTTTCGACCAAGCAAACGTGTAGGGATACTGCCAAAAAGCGCCCCAACTACAGTTCCCCAAAGTGCCATTGCCATAACAACAAAGCCGTGAAAAGCATCAGTAGAGCTCCATAAACTTTGTAATTTTTGATCTGCCCCGGAAATAACTACGGTATCAAATCCGAAAAGGAAACCTGCAAGCGCTGCGGTCAATGACCATTGCATTAATTTATTCATTTGGAGTAGTTTAATCCTTCTCCTAAGATAGAATTTTCTGTGAAAAGGAAATTCTCCTTACTTTAGTAAAGTTCACCAATACCTATTTTATGAAACATCTCTCTCCATTTTTAGTCCTTCTAGCAACCATAACCTTTGTTAGTTGTCAAACAAAAGAATCAAAGTCAACCTCTATGAGCGAAGCAGAACGCATCCATAAAGCAGTAATCACCATAGACACCCACGACGATATCAATGTAGGAAACTTTTCAGATTCAATAAACTATACCCAAAAGACTAATTCACAGGTCAACCTTCCTAACATGAATGCCGGTGGTTTAGATGTTTCTTGGTTTATCGTTTATACAGGACAAGACAGCTTGACAAAAAGCGGTTTTGAAAAAGCAGCAGCAACTGCCGAAGCAAAATTTAAAGCCATTCACCGTTTAGTTAACGATTATGCACCAGATCAAATTGAACTGGCCCTAACTGCAGCAGATGTTCGCAGCATCTGGAAAAGCGGAAAAAAAGTTGCCATGATAGGCGTAGAAAACGGTTATCCTTTAGGAACCGATTTAAATAATGTCAAAAAATTCTATGATCAAGGAGCTCGTTATATCTCACTAGCACACAATGGCTACAGTCAGTTATCAGACTCAAATACAGGAGAGGGAGACGGTTTTTTCTTGCACAACGGTCTTAGCGAATTAGGAAAACAAGTGATTGATCAAATGAATTACTATGGTATCATGGTTGATATTTCACATCCTTCAAAGGAGGCTATTCGCCAAATGGCTGAGCGCTCAAAAGCACCGATCATGGCTTCGCATTCTTCTGCAAGAGCCCTGTGTGATCATTCCAGAAACTTAGATGATGAACAATTACAATGGGTCAAAGAAAGTGGGGGAGTGGTCCAAACGGTTGCCTTTAGCTCTTATTTACATACAGAAAAACACTATGCCTATAATAAAGCCAAAGACTCTGTTTTAAAGGCTGTGGGTGCAAAACACGACATTCCAGTTTTAGACAAATATGAAATGCGTGCCCTTGATTTTGAGGCACTGCAAGCTTATCTCGCAAAGCGAAAGGAATTATTAGGCCTTGCGGCCGAAGACTTAGAAGCCATTAAGACTATTTATCCGCCAGTATCGGTAAGTGATTTTGTAGACCATATAGATTACATCAAAAACAAAATTGGAATTGATCATGTGGGGATAAGCTCAGATTTTGATGGTGGCGGTGGAATCGAAGGTTGGCAAGATGCCTCGGAAACTTTAAATGTAACCAAAGAGCTAGTAAAGCGGGGATACACAGAAGAAGAAATTGAAAAAATCTGGGGCGGTAATCTCTTAAGAGTGATGGAAGATGTTGAAGCAGTTGCAAAGAAGCTTCAAGCAGGAGCCTAAGTGTTACCCCTAGAAAATGAATTTATGGTGTAGGTGTTATTTGATCTTTATTTACAGCTATATCATTTTTCTTAAATAGTGTTTAAAACTTATACCATTTTCACCCTATTCCAAAAAAAGCTGTAATTTTCACAAACTAATATTTGATTTATGCCTAAGAGTGAACTGCCTAAAAGAAAACGCGGTAGGCCCAGTTTATCCCAGACCCTTGATTTAAACGATATTTTGATTGCTGCTTTAGAAGTCTTTTCTGAAAAAGGATATGAGGGCGCACAGTTAAAGGATGTTGCTCAAAAAGTAGGAGTGACGAACCCCTTAATTAGTTATCGCTTTGAAAACAAAGAAGATTTGTGGAAAAAATCAATGAGCTATTTAGGCGATAAATTAGTCGATCGTTTTGAACATATCAAAAGCTATTATGTTGATTTGTCTGGGACCATGGCGTTAAGAGCATATACCCGTCAATACATTTACTTTTTAGCTGAGAATCCCGCTTTGTACAAAATCATTTTTCAAGAGATGGGGCAAGAAAATTGGCGTTCTACTTTTTTAATAGAGCAGCTATTTACCCCAGTAATTTGGTTTGGCGAGAAAAGTATTGAAGCGCCTATGGATGGCTTAAAAGAATTTAAGGCGATCCCTAGAGCGAACTTTATATCTATTATTATGGGAGCGTCCAGTAGTTTCTTTATGCTAGCGCATTTAATGAAAAGTCAATACGGGACAGAGGTCTTTTCCCAAGAACAGATCGAACAGCACGCAGAGCTTGTCAATAATATCATTTTCAAACAATTTGAAGGATAAAAAAAAGCGCCATTAAGGCGCTTTTTTTTATAGATATACTAAGGTTTATTTCCCAAAGTCATGGATGGATTTCCCAGCAGCTGCTAAATCGCGTAAGCTTTGTGGCACTTCCCAGTGATCCCCGTGTAATGCTTTAAAGGCATCGCAATCGGCGATAAAATTATCCATTCCTACATAGTCAATATAAGACAGTGCTCCCCCAGTGAAAATAGGGAATCCCCATCCTAGAATAGAGCCAATGTCTCCATCTATTGTAGAACGTAAAACTCCTTCGTCTAAACAACGGTAGCTTTCTAATACTTGACGGTGTAACATGCGTTTCTTCACATCTTCTTCTGAAACTGCGTTGACATCTGGCGTGTAAATTTCTTTTAAGCCAGGCCATAATTTCTTTTGGCCTCCTTTAGGATAATCATAGAAACCAGCGCCGTCGCGTTTTCCAGTCCTGTTGTGGTTCTCTACTAAGTTTTTCACCATAGCATAAGAGCGTTTTTCACTCGCGCTTTTTTCTGCTGGATCACTTTCAAAAATATGAACCGAAAGGGTAAGTGATACTTCATCGTGTACGGCGAGTGGACCAACGGGTAAACCTATTTTTGTGGCAACACGTTCGATCATTGGTGCAGGTACTCCCTCTTCTAATAAGAACATCCCTTCTGAAACATAGGTTCCAAAACAGCGTGAGGTAAAAAAGCCACGGCTATCGTTTACCACTATCGGTACTTTTTTGATGGCAACGGTATAATCTACTGCTGCTGCAATGGCTTTATCTTCGGTTTTTTCTCCTACGATAATTTCTACCAATGGCATTTTATCTACGGGAGAGAAAAAGTGAATCCCGATAAAGTTTTCTGGTCGAGCAGACGACTTTGCTAATAATGAAATCGGAATGGTTGAGGTGTTTGATCCATAGATCTTATCCTCTCCAAGAACCGCTTCGGTTTGCTTAGTCACTTTATCTTTTAAGTCAACATTTTCAAATACTGCTTCGATGATTAAATCACTTCCTTCTACTGCGTTAGGATCATCTGTAGGAGTGATTTTAGCTAATAAAGCTTCTTTCTTCTCTGGAGTTGAACGCTTTTTAGCAATGGCTTTGTCTAGCAACATGGTAGAATAAGCCTTCCCTTTTTCTGCGCCTTCTTGACTTACATCTTTTAGGACTACATTCATTCCGGCTTTAGCCGAAACATAAGCAATTCCTGCTCCCATCATACCTGCCCCTAAGACCCCTAGTTTTTCGATCTCGTATTTAGGTTGATCTTTTGGACGAGCTTTTCCTTTGGCAGCATCTTGAATGGCAAAGAAGCCTGTGCGGATCATATTTTTAGCTTCAGGGGTTGAAGCAGCAGCGGTAAAGTTGCGGGCTTCAATTTCTAAGGCGCGATCGATAGGAATTTGGATTCCGTCGTGAATGACTTTGATGATTTTTTGCGCAGAAGGGTAATTCCCGTGGGTTAATTTCCCTACGTTTCCAGAAGCACCCACCATGGTTTGAACTCCGTTAGGCGTCCAGATATTTCCACCTGGAATTCTGTGTTTTTTATTATCCCAAGGTTGAACAGGATTAGGCGTAGTAAGGATAAAGGCTTTTGCTGCGGAAAGCATTTCTTCTTCTGTTTCTGCAACAGCGTCGATTAAACCGTCTTTTAAGGCCTTTGGTGGACGAGCTTCAATCCCTTGAAGTAAGTACATTAAGGAGGTTTGGATTCCCATTAAATAAGGAGCTTTAACTGTTCCACCACCCCCGGGGAATAAGCCTACTTTAATTTCAGGGAAACCAATTTTGATTTTGGTAGAGTTTAATGCAATTCTATGATGGCAAGCCAAACAGAGTTCTAACCCACCGCCTAGTGCAGTTCCGTTGATGGCAGCAACAAAAGGTTTTCCGCCAGTTTCGATTTCGCGCATTCCCTTGTGCATCTCTAGGATGGTTTGGGTAAAGGCACCTTTATCAGGAATCTCTTCTAACAGGGCGCGTAAATCTGCTCCTGCCATAAAGATAGGTTTGCCAGAAGTTACAATAACTCCCTTAACGCTATCGTCTGCAATAGCAGCGTGGGCTACTTCAACATAACGTTTGATAAACTCTTCTGAAAAGAGGTTAGCTGAGTTTTCAGTTTGGTTGATGACGAGTGTTCCGATACCATCAGCATCAACACTAAATGATAATAATTTATCTTGAATATTTTCCATTTCTATAGTAAAGCTTAAAAATTATACGCGCTCGATAATGGTGGCAATCCCCATTCCTCCAGCGATACATAAAGTGACTAATCCCGTATTTAAATCCCGGCGTTCTAATTCGTCCATCAATGTTCCAGCAAGCATGCAACCTGTGGCACCTAGTGGGTGACCCATGGCAATGGCACCACCGTTAACATTGACATTACTGCTGTCGATGCCCATTTCTTCCATGAATAACATTGGAATAGCAGAGAAGGCTTCGTTTACTTCGATCAAATCGATATCTCCGATGTTCATCCCTGCCTGCTTTAAGGCTTTGCGTGTTGCTGGGGCTGGTCCAGTCAACATGATCGTTGGATCAGTCCCATCGATGGCAGCAGTACGGATTTTAAAACGCGGTTTTAAGCCCATTTGCTTTCCTGTTTCTTCGCTACCAATTAAAGAGATCGCGGCACCATCTACAATGGCAGAAGAGTTTCCTGCATGGTGAACGTGGTGTAGTGTTTCCACTTCTGGGTATTTGTCCAGTGCGACATCGTCAAATCCAGCCATCGCTCCCATCATTTGGAAGGCGGGTGGAAGGCTAGCTAAAGATGCTGCGGTTGTTCCAGGACGAATGTTTTCGTCTGTGGTTAAGATATCAGTTCCGTTTTGGTCTTGAATAGCAATACGAGATTTGAAGTATCCTTTTGCGTTAGCTTCCGCCGCACGGCGTTGAGATTCTGCAGCAAAGGCATCTGTAGCTTCACGGGTATAGCCGTATTTTGAAGCAATTAGATCGGCAGAAATTCCTTGAGGAACAAGGTTACCTGGAATCGCTAAAGTAGGGTCGATAAACATCCCTGCACCATCTGATCCCATAGCAACACGTGACATGCTTTCTACTCCACCGGCTACAATTAAATCACGGAAACCAGATTTGATATAGGCCGCAGCTTGATTCATTGATTCTAATCCAGAACCACAAAAGCGGTTTAAGGTTACGCCACAAAGATGATCCCCATAACCAGACGCTTGCGCAGCCGATTTTGCAATATTGGCTCCTTGATCTTTTACTTGACCAACACAACCTAAAATAACATCGTTTACTAGCGTAGTGTCTAATTGATGTTTTGCTTGTAAAGCAGTAAGTGTTTGTCTAGCAAGTTCTGTGGGAGTTACTCCGATCAATGCTCCTTTTTTGTTACCCTTTCCCCTTACGGTACGGATAGCGTCATAAATATATGCTTCCATGATATAGTATTAATATGCGTTTATTGTATCAATTAATTTAATTGTATTTCAATTAAATTAGGCATGTAAAACTAGGGCTAAATGACTGATTATCCAAACATTCTTTTTGGAGAGTCAATTAGGCTTAAAAGAAAGGAGGAATGGACTAGGCTTCTTTGTCTTCTTTTGCTTTAGGATCCATACCTAACATGCGTTCAAGACGATCTGGAATATAGTTCTTATTGACGTCCTCTTCGTATCCCATTGAGGTACTTAACACACCATAAATAACGATTGCTGCTATTAAGATAAATACAGCGATGCTAACAATTATAATTTCATTCATAATGCTTGTCTTTGCTACAAGATAGTAAAAATGTAATAGAATACAGTGGTAATGTTCGCATAAGTCGCTAATTGTACGCGTTTTGTGCTAAGTAACGACAGTAAAAAGACAATAAATGAAAGGGTTAAAACTCTAGGATATAATGCTTGTTTGTACTGCAATACCACTGCATGAGATTAAAATTCACCTTTTTTATAAGATCTTATTCAATAAGTTTAATGAAATCTCGTTAAAGAACTAATAATCATAATTCAAAAGAGATGATTAACACACTATTTTTTATTGCGGTTGGCCTTTCGATCGCCTTGTTGTTTTTTTATTGGTATGCGAATTATTCAACTAAATCTGGTTTTGCAACAGATGAGAATAAAAACAATATTCCAGATTCATGGGAAAAATATGCTATTGTTTTTAAGCTGAAGAACGCCATTATCCTTTTACTGGGAATCATCATAGGTTACCTATTTAGTTTTACCACACTTTAAGTATTTTATCATGAATAATAACGCATTCTCTTCTGTCTTTAATTATAGAGTTTTAATCATATTGATAGAAACAGTCGTCATCTACTTTTTATATGATTATTACCAAATCAATTTAAAAATTGACTTTACCATTATGAGTATTGCCATTGTTTTTCCATTGGTATTTTCAATCACAAGCGCGTATCAAAGACGACAAGATGCGATTAATGTCTTTGCAGAGTTTAGGAATAAGATCATTGATTTGACCAATATCTTTTATGCAGTAGAAAAAATTGAAAAAGAGGATTACGATAAGTTATACAGTGTTTTAATAGAAGCACAAGCGATTTTAATCGATTACCTCAAGAATCCTAATACGACCGAAGAGTTTAATGCCTTAAGACAAAAGCGCAAAAATATCTTAGTGTTGATCGACACTTATAAAGGCTTGTTTAACGAACGCGAAAAGGACAGTTTAATTAGGGTGAAAAATGAATTATTTCTCACCGCAGAAAAGATTCGCGGGATTAAGATTCACGGCACGCCTATTTCATTGCGTAAATACTGTTTGATCTTTATCTATCTCTCTCCCTTGTTGTATAACTCTCAGTTGATTGTAGCTAGAACGACTGTGGGAGCTGATCTCGAAACAATTATCTCGCTACTTTTTTCTTTGGTGGTGAGTTTTGTATTAATGGCCTTATACAATGTACAAGAGTATATCGAAAATCCATTTGACCAGAAAGGACTCGATGATTTAAAAATCGATGAGATGGAAGTCAATCAATGGGAATCACTTAATGAAGCGTAAGAAAACCCCGCGGGTCACTTCTCGAATTCTTTTTACTAAAACCAAAAGGATAAATGCTTTTCGAACAAATTCAACACTATGCTTTTTCCTTAGTTCAAAGAAGCTCCGCCTTTTTCACCCGTTCTGATTCTGTAGGCTTCTTCCACTGGAAGAACAAAGATTTTACCATCGCCGACTTTATCAGTTGAAGCCGATTTTATGATGGCATCAATGGTTGGCTGTACAAAATCATCGTTGACAACGATGGACAAATACCTACGCTGGATCTCAGCAGTACTATAACTAATCCCTCTGTAGACATGCCCTTGTTTTTCATTACCAACTCCTGTAACATCCCAGTAACTGAAGAAGTTTACCTCAACTGCGTGAAGGGCTTCTTTAACTTCTTTGAATTTTGACTTACGAATGATTGCTTCAATTTTTTTCATGCTAAAAAAGT
>JBDNAJ010000117.1:0-3888 GCA_039768455.1 Candidatus Arcticimaribacter sp. | reverse complement strand
GATTATACCACTGCCAAGTAGAACTTACAGAGAGGTAATTAAGGTTTTGCTGTGGCTGGATTTGCGCCAAGATAAAATCATCTTCTAGCGGATTGCGTAAGCCGTAAAAAGACTGCTGATGTTGGCGGAAATTAATCTGCGAAAATGAATTGCGCTTAGTAGTCGCATATTGATGCGATACATTCAGCAGGAAGTTACTTTGCTTACTGTCTAACTGTACTTCCTCCATTGGTTTTAAAAAACCATTGAAATAAACGATCCAATCAATTTTTTGTCGGCGATCGATATTGAAGTTGGTGTTGTACTCAAACAACAATTGATTAAAATTTCCAAAACCAAGGCTCCCCCCAGAATTGAATTGTGGTTTCTGCTTTTTGGGTTTTAACTTTCTTGCACTCCCTTTAGAGGGAATAAAAGTTGACGCCACAGGAACCGAAAAAATACTGTACTCAACCGCCTTTTTAGGAGCGACAATTGAGTCAATGGTTGCGGGGCTTTCTCTTATCTTAAAAACATCTTGCAAACTGGGGGTGTAAGACTTGATTACTGTTACCTCTTGGGTCCCTAGATTTTCTTGTTCCTCTTGCCCCAGCGCAACAGCAGAAAAGAGAAGACAAACCAACAAGTACTTTAATCTATTCATTTGAAGAGGTTGCTAGATCAATCGAAGCATTGTTCTTCGCTTCGACTGTTTTTATGTTTTCTAAATCTTTTTTGGCTTCTTGAATCACTGCTGGAAACTGACTAAAGTTTTCTAAGATGGATTCTAAAATATAGGTCGCTTGAAAAGCATCGTCTAGTTGATAAAAGTTCTTTGACATCAACAACAAGCTCTTTGCTCCCCAACTGGGGTAACCGCCATAATTTTGTGCGATGTTTTCAATGACTTTATTAGAAGCGGCGAACTTTAAATTCTTGTGCTTTTGCAAAGCATCAAAGTACAAAGCTTCGACTGCGCGTTCACCTTGCGGAGCTTTCTCTAGTGCCTTAAAAGCTTTTGTCGCTTTTGGCACATCTTTTCTTTCTTGGGCAGCTTTTGCTAAAATATAATAGGCATCCCATTTCACTCTTTCTTCTAGTTCTGTAAGGGCTAAGATTTTTTCGGCATAAGTGATCGCATCTTCTAGGGATTCCTCTTCAAAATAGTATTGCATTAGATTGAATTGTGCATAGCGCTTGTTTTCGTCATACTGCGCAATGGACTCTAATTTTTGCCAAAAAGACAATGCCTTTTCTTTTTCCTCTAGCTGAACTAAGGCCTGGGTCATGCGCACTAAGGCCTGTTCAGAATATTCGTTAAGGGGAGCTTGTATGACCTTGTCATAATACAGACTTGCTTCGCCCCATTCTTCTTCTTCAAAAGCGATTTCTGCTAATAAGAAAGATGCACGAAGGCTATTCCCCCCACTGCTGTATTCTTCAAGATAGCTTTCTAAGGCGCGTTTTAAGGCTTTCTTTTTGCCGTCGTTGAGCAATCTTTCGATGGCGTCAAAGGCGGCTTTTTCCAATTGCAAATCTGGAATAGAAGCCATCTCTATCTCTTTTAACCAAGCGGAAAAATCTGCTACCGTATTTTCTTCAATGGCGATTTCTTTAACGGTTTGTAAGGCCTGTTGGGCCAAAGCTTCGTTAGGGTAAGACTGCACTAAATCTTTTAGGGTGCTTTCTGCCAGCGCTGACGCTCCGTTATTGTATTGAATCAAACCTTTATTTAAAAGTGCTTTTGAGCGGTAGGGGCTTTCTTTGGCTTGCCTAATAATCACATCATAGGCTGCGATGGCCGCTTCATTATCGCCTTTTTTAGTGTAGGACAAGGCCAGTTCATATTGACAATCATCTACAAGGGACGAACTGGGGAATTGCGCAATTAAGGCTTTTAACAGCTCAATTTTTTGCTCTAAGCGATTGACAAAACCATAGCTCAAGGCTTGTTGATACATAGCATAACCCGCTCTTTGCGGAGCGAGGGTTCTCACCTTCTCGTATTGATCCATGGCGGGCCAATAGGCTTTTAAAACAAAGTGGCTATCCCCTAATCTAAGGCGGGCGTCTCGTTCATATTTTACCGTTTGGGCTTGTTGCAGGAAGCGCTCAAAGGCCGAAATAGCCGCGGGATAATTCTTTAATTGAAAATAACAATAACCGATGTGATAGTCTATGGTTTTAGCTGCCTCCAAGCTTGAAAATTTTGGCAAAGGTTTTGCCTCTTGAAAAAGTTCAAGCGCAAGGGTGTACTCTTTTAACTCAAAATAAGCCTGCGCCTGCCAGTAGGTTGCATTCGCGATGATTAGCGGGTTTTTATCGGCTTTGATCGCAGCAGTATAATATTCTATGGCAGCAGCAAATTGTCCGCTTTTGTACAAAGAAGTCGCCTTTAAATAGGAGACAATCTGTCTCGCCTCGTCATAATCACTGGAAGAAAATTTGTCGAGTAAAGCAAGGGCTGCATCAAAGTTTTGGGAGTTGACATAAGAGTCTAACAACAGTTCTTCGATCTCGTTGACGGCGGTGTTTTTAGGGTAAGTAGCGACAAAGCGCTGCAATACAGCTGAAGGGCTTTCATAAGAATTCCCGATCTCATAGCTCAAACGGGCATAATTCAAAAGCGCATCTTCTGCGATCACGGCGTCAAACTTCATTTCTGCGGCGCGCTTAAAAGCATTTAGTGCCGCTGTTTTTTGGTCTGTTTGCAAATAACTATCGGCAAGGTGATAATAAGCGTTTTGAGCGACTGCATTTTTCCCATTGATGATCTTATTGAATTGTGCAATGGCATTTTCGTACTCATCAACGCGATAGTGCGTATAGCCCAACTGATAATAGTCGGTATTGTTCCACTTTCCTCTTTTGCCTTTATAGGCAATTAAAAAGGGTAAGGCAGAACGGTAATCTTTTAAGTTAAAATAACTTTCGCCTATGATTTTTGACAACTCAGAAGTTTCCTTTTCGTCTGCGCCTTTTAAACTAGGCTTCGCCAAAAGAATCGCTTGATCAAAACGCCCAAGCTTAAAGTTCATATCGGCTTGAAAATAGCCAATGGTGTTGTCGTCACTACTGTTGTTGAGCTTGTCAAAGTTGCGGTTGGCCTCCTCAAAATCTTCTAATTGATAAGCGATGTAGCCCAAATAGTAATTCGCATCTGACTGATACGCAGGAAGGTCTTTGACTTTGTCAAACAAGGGTTTTGCATTTTTGTATCGCTTAGACGCAAAGTAAGTATAGCCTTTGTTAAAGTTGTATTCTGGGCGTTGCACCTTTGCCACTTCCCTTTCGCTTATTTTACTGTACCATTTCAAGGCATAAGAATAGCGCCCGCGGTTAAAGTAGAAATTAGCGGCATCAAAAAAGGCGGTCTCGGTCAAATAACTGGTGGGATGATCAACCATATAAGCCGTTAGCATCTTCTCTGCGCCAGCAGTGTTTAAACGCAAGGCAGACGCCAGGGTGTAAAAATTAGCCGCATCGTGACTGTTCGCAAGGTTGGGGTAATAGGGTTGAATTTGATAATACTGGGCCGCAGGCACAAAGGCTTTAGCCGCAAAATAATACTCTGCAGAAGTCAATGAACTTGACTCCCATCCCTGCTGGGCTGTCCCCTTAAACAAGGATAAAGCCAAACAAAACAAGATAGTTAAAAGCAGGTGGTTTTTCATCAATTTTATCTCCCTAAATTTAAGACTTCTAGTCTTATTATGAACGCAGGATATTGGGATAACGTATAAAAATTATCAACAAAATACGAGAGGACTTTTTACCGTGAAGCGAGAAATAGTACCTTTAGTGTCAAATCATATATTTCTAAGCCGTGGGAGCACCGATTGTTCAATTACAAGAAGCCAATATTTTTCAAAACAAACAATGTATTTTAAGCCAAGTGGACATCGAGGT
>JBDNAJ010000116.1:0-8568 GCA_039768455.1 Candidatus Arcticimaribacter sp. | reverse complement strand
CTTTCATATCTGTTACACTACTGGTATTCCATGAATTTAAGTCTTGATTAAAATCCTCTGCATCATCAAACATAAAAGCCATTGTGGTAACACTTGCGGTATTCCAATTCCCTAAGGGTTGATTAAAGTCAAGGGCGTCATTAAACATCGCATACATATTAGTCACTTGGCTAGTATCCCAATCATTGATAGAATTAGACCCTCCATTATTAAAAGCCCGTGCATCATTAAACATCCATCTGGTTGTGGAAACATTAGAGGTATTCCATGCCCCAATATTTTGATTAAAAGACAATGCATCTTCGAACATTTCTTCCATGGTCGTTACATTAGAAGTATCCCAGGAAGAAATATCTTGGTTAAAGCTGGATTTATCTTCAAATAAGGAAGACATATCAGTCACTAAACTGGTACATACGCAGTCAAAATCTGCATCATTACTGGCCACCTTAGAACGCAATGTGCTTTCGTCTACCGCCGTGTACGTTTTTCCAGCGACAATCCCAGTATCCCCATTACTTGCAGTAGGGCATTTTATTGTTACTCCGTTTGCATCCATATAGAACGCTGGATCAATACTCAAGTCTAATGATTCACTCCCTGCATAAGGTCTTGAGTTGGTATCTGTAGCTGCTACCGTTACTGCAAAAGTTCCGGTGCTCACAGATGAAGGTACTTGCCAGTAGTAGGTCCACTCAGCGGCAGAAGATCCTAGTGTCATGGCCGTATTGGTCACTAATCCTGCAATGGACACAAGAGGAGTAGCTGCCATATTTTCTGAGAAAGTAGCGGTTAGCGTTACAACTCCTGAAGTGATCACATTATCTGAATCATTTGAGGTAATGGTTGCAACAGCCGTATTGTTTGTTACTTGGATCGTAAAATTATCATAGCCTGAGGGTAAACCTGCAACATTTGAACTTGAGCTTTCATCTACAAAACCACTATTTCTTAGATTAATTTTATACGTCCCTGCAGGAACATGTGCTGGATCAAGTAATAATGTAGCAGAATACGTATAGGTAGCAGAATTAAGGGGTTTGCTGGTCTTGTAATCATGACCACTTGGAAGGTTAGAGGTCAATCCCCACTTGTGCGCCAAATACCCTTCCACTTTTTCAAGAATACTAGTGTCTGAGCCACTAGTACCCGGTAAGCCCGCAACGGCAATAAATTCTGCCATATACCCTTTGAGAAAACTGCTGCCACGGTTAACCATCAATCTTAATTGTTGGTTTTCTTTAAGATTCTTGTCATAATCAGTGACTGTTGCTGCTCGATTCCCGTCAACGTTTGCAAAAATTTGATTCGCAGTTTTATTGAAAGTTGCGTTAAAAATTCTCCATGAGTTTTGGTACGAAGAACCAGAAGATAATACGGAAGATGCGCTATTAAATAACAATGTATTTCCCGCAGAAGAAGATATACGATTACTAGTTAAGCCATCTAAATCAACCTCGCCTTGGAAAGAAGAGTTATTTGCAGCAGATACTGAATAGTCCCTTTTGGGAGTTTGAGTTGTTTCTATGGCCCATAAAGAATTTTTTTTATCTGTAATTGTATTCGCTTGAAAAACTCCAATAGACCAATGATTTCCTCCGCTTGAAACAATGGTTTCATTAGAAGAGGACTTAAAGGATTCAGATCCATCAAAATAAGCAACGTCCATACTGTTTAAGTGGGTAG
The DNA here is from genome assembly GCA_039768455.1 of Candidatus Arcticimaribacter sp. Classification (GTDB taxonomy): domain Bacteria; phylum Bacteroidota; class Bacteroidia; order Flavobacteriales; family Flavobacteriaceae; genus Arcticimaribacter. The sequence goes on along the minus strand of JBDNAJ010000116.1, from coordinate 6,882 downwards.
TATTTATCGTTGGATTTCCTCCTGAGGCAGGGATAGTACCATAGTTCGTGGACTTATCTGATACAGAATTAATATTATTTCCGGATAAATTTAAACTACTACCATCTGAAATATCAATCCATGCAGAAAGACCTCCGAGTTGAGAAGGTAACCAATCTGAAGTTATAGAGCTTATCGTTGTCCAATTGGTAAAGGTATCGTATCCAGAATCAATGGTTGGACTTCCAACGTTACTATACAAAAAGGGTGAGGTGCTTACTGCAGATATGGTAGAAGAATCTGTGGCTGTAATTACAAAAGTAAGTGTAACTGGACCAGAACTAATATCAATGGTAGAAGAATGAGTAAAAGAGGATAAAACAGGCCCTGTACTATCTTGCCCTTGGGCAAATAAACCAAAGCCCATTAAAATCAATAATAACTGCTTTCTAATTTTGTATACAAATAAATTAGCTATTAAGGATAAGGGATTTAGTGTCATTATTAGAATACGATTGTTAAAACGAAATTACTCAATTCATTTTAAATAATATAGTAAATAAAAATGAATAAACAAATACCTAATAATTAATAGTTTAGAAATTAAAATATACCTCAGGGAAAGCTTCTTCGGCTAGCGTAAAATGCCACCATTCTTGTGCATAAGGAATAAAGCCGTGTTTGCTCATTACTCTTCTAAGCAACGCCCTGTTTTCTTTTTGTTTTGCACTGATATCAGGGAAAGCATAGTTCGATCTCTTCCCAAAAAAATCCCATTCTCCACCCATGTCTACTTCATTAGCAGCATTTTCACCCTCGAGGTAAATTAGGGTCAAGTCAAGGGTACTCCCTCTGGAGTGCCCAGATTTTGAGGCAATATAACCTTGAGGAAGCAGTTCGCTTTTATTGAGATGGGGGTAATAGTGATGTTTCATTAAGGTGTCATTTTCCGCTTTGATCCACTGCATAAAGTCATCTACCGCTTTTTGAGGTCGGTAAGCATCAAATATTTTTATTCCAAAACCAAGACGTTTAAAATCGGCTTGTGCTTTTTTAAGAGTGCTTAAGGCTTTTTGGGTCAAAACCACCTTTGGCGAAGCATATCCATTGACTACCCTTCCCATAAAATTGTGCTTAGTAGCATAGCGTATATCCAAGACTATGCTTGGGATTTCTTCTTTGATGTATCCAAATTCTTCTGGGATCTGCGCACAAACACCCACGACAAAGAATAAGCTGAAAAGCAAAATTAAAAGCGAATCTTTCATCTCCTCAAGGTATTAAAAACAAGATAAAGTGATTGATCGTATGATTTTATCAGAATTAATAATTGGTCAACCAATTATATTTTGCTACTTTTAGAAAGAACTAAAGACCAAATTCCTTTTCGATTTTCATGCAAAATCTTTTTGATTTATCTAATAAAGTTGCCCTAGTTACCGGTTGTAAAAGAGGGATAGGAAAAGCTATGGCTATCGCCCTGGCAAAGGCCGGTGCTGATATTATCGGGGTAAGTCAAAGTCTAGAATCAGCCGGAAGTGAAGTAGAGAAGGAGGTTCTTAATTTAGGAAGAAAATTCACCGCTTCTATTTTGAGTTTTCAAGGCGGGATAACCGTCCCCGGTTATGCAGCAAGTAAAGGTGCTATTGCGCAAATGACAAAAGCTTTTGCAAATGAATGGGCCAGTAAAGGTGTAAATGTAAATGCTATTGCGCCAGGTTATATCAGTACAGATAATACCAAAGCACTACAGGAGGACCCCATGAGATCTGAATCAATTTTAAGCCGTATTCCCGCTGCAAGATGGGGACAGCCAGAAGACATCGCCGGACCGCTAGTTTTCTTATGCTCTCAAGCTGCTGACTACATTCACGGCAGTGTCCTTACAGTCGATGGCGGATGGATGGCCAGATAACCAAAACAACAAATTAATTTTATCAATAAAACCGAAAATGAAACCACACTTTTTAACCCTTTTATTCCTCGCCTTACTGTTTTCTTGTAACGACCAAAGCAACAGTAGCGAGGTAGTAGTAAAAACAATTGAAGAGCTGAACACAGCCATTGATAATGCTACTCCCGGAACACAAATTGTTTTAGCCAATGGAACATGGACTGACGTCCAAATTAAACTCTACGGCCATGGAACTGAAAAAGCACCGATCACCCTTAAAGCAGAAACTGCCGGAAGCGTTTTTATAGAAGGACAATCCTATCTTCATTTAGGGGGAGAATATCTGGTAGTAGATGGTTTATACTTCCGCAATGGTTATGCGCCAGCATCTGGAGTAATCCGTTATCAGATAGGGAAAGACAGTACCGCTTTTCATTCGCGTGTAACCAATACAGTGATCGATGGTTTTACCCGCCCTAATCGCTGGGAGAACGATCGCTGGGTGGAGCTCTATGGGCAACACAATCAATTTGATCATAACTATGTCGCTGGAAAAGGGAATGACGGAGCCACTTTTATGGTCTATCACAAAGGAAATCAACACACCAACAATTTTCATAAAATTGAATACAACCACTTTGGGCCTCGCCCCAGAAAAGGTGGGCCTAGAGGCGAAACCTTTCGTCTGGGAGGAAGTGAAACTTCGATGACGCCGGGAAGAGCAACCATCTCTAATAACTTTTTTGATCGCTGTAATGGAGAGGTGGAAATCATTTCAGATAAAACCAACTTCAACAGCTTTCTCAATAATGTATTTTATAAATGCGAGGGCTCTTTAGTGATGCGACACAGTGATTATACTACCGTCGATGGAAATATGTTTATTGGAGATGACGACTCTGACTTTTATGGCGGAATTCGCGTAGTCAATAGCGGACACTGGATCACCAATAACTATTTCTACAAGATTAGAGGAGAAGAGTTTCGAAGCCCTCTTGCAGTGATGAATGGTATCCCAAAATCTTCTCTCAATCGTTACAAGCAAGTCACAGATGCAGTGGTAGCCTACAACACCTGGGTTGATTGTGCCTCTCCGTTCCAAATAGGAGTAGGGCAAAACAAGGCGAGTAAAGATGTATTGCCAAAAAGTGAAATCCGTTCTGCACCGCCCATAAGAACTGTTTTAGCGAACAATATTATTTACAATACAACAGTTGATCCCGCCCCAGTAGTGAATCACGACGATATGAGCGGGATTCAATTTGAAAACAATGTGCTCTTTAATGCCGGTGATCCTGCAGATGAGTTTAAAATCTTTAAGCATGTAAGTATCGTGATGGAACAAATTAACGATTGGTTGTTTGTTCCTGCCGAAGGCACAAATGAACTCCTTGACGAAACCTATCACGGCTTTGATTTTGATCGAATTACCCAAGACGTTTTTGGCAATAAGCGAAGTGAAAAGAACAGGGTAGGGGCAGTTGCTAATGCCGCACAGGCAAAATCATTTCAATTCGATAAATCTCAATACGGACCGTCATGGTTTGATCCAGCAGCAGAAAAGCCAGCGCCAAGCATTCATAAAATAAGTGCAATAGAAGGAGCATTAGAGAATGCATTAAAAGAGGTAGCAACAGGAGATATTATTTTACTCAATGAAGGAGACTATTCTTTTTCTACTTCTATAGCCATCGATAAAGCGGTTGTGTTTAAGGCTGCCAATGGCGCCAAAGTAAGCTTAAATTACAACGGAAAAGCAGGGACTGCAGCATTTGACATGCACCCACTAGGTCGCTTAGAATTAGATGGAATTACTTTAAAAGGGGAAGGCAGCCAGATGGCTTTTGCTCCGCTAAAAGAAAATATGTCTTCTTCTTACAGGCTATTTATCAAGAACAGTAAGGTGCAGCATTTTGATCACCTTTTATTCGCTAGTCGAGGATCATTTGCAGACTCTATTGGGATTGACAATACTACCTTTAGCAATGCCAAAAATGGTTTTGTTTTAGCCGCAGATCAAAAGGGAGATTACAATGCAGAAATGTTCTCGATTACAGATTCTACTTTTGAAAATATTGATCAAAATGTGATCCATTTTTACCGTGGGGGCTATGACGAGTCTACCATTGGCGGTGTATTAAGATTGAAGAACAATACTTTTAAACAAAGTGGCCAAAAAGAAAAAAGCGGTATTCTTATCAAAACAAGGGGTATCATCAATGTCCTTTTAGAGGGCAATACTTTTACAAACAATCAAGTTAAACGTGTGGCCGTTTTATGGGGGGCAAAAAATAATCATCACCAAAATAATATAGTAAAGCAATCTGGGAAGATAGAAGTACAAGAACAACAGGCCTTAGAAATCTTATATTAAAAGCAACAGCATGGATTTATTTAAAAAGGTAGTTCGGTTTTTATTGTCCTTTGGGCCAGGGATTTTTGCGATAGGGTATACCATCGGGACAGGAAGTGTTACCTCAATGATTGTGGCTGGAAACAGTTTTGGGATGCAATTGTTGTGGGTGCTCTTTTTTAGTTGTCTTTTCTCTGGAGTATTGATTTATGTTTCGGGGAGTTATTATCTCTATACAGGAGAAACGGCACTTTATGCCATTAAGCAACATTTGCCCATAGGGAAACTCATTGCCATAGCGATTATCGCCACTGTGGGAATCGGTCAATGGAATTCTTTGATAGGGATTTTAGGGATTACCTCAAATGTAGTTTTTGAGATATTAGCGCTTAACTTTCCCAGCCTTTTAAGCTATAAACACGAAGTTGTTTTGGCCTTAGCCATCCTGATTATTGGGATTTTTTATGCTTTGCTAGTCAAGGGGAATTATTCTCTTTTTGAAAAAGTATTGGCTCTATTTGTTTCAATGATGGGCTTGTCTTTTATTTTCACGCTCTTTTTTGTTTACCCTATGCCCACTCAAGTGATTAAGGGCTTAATCCCCACGATACCAGAGGTGGAAGGATCGGGGATTTTGATCGCGGCTTTTGTAGGAACAACTATGGCTGCTGCGACCTTTTTATCGCGACCGCTTTTTATTCAAGGAAAAGGCTGGACAAAGAAAGATTTTAGCGTTCATAAAAACGATGCGCTAATTGCAGCCTTGTTGATTTTCACCATTAGTGGAGCCATTATGGCGGTAGCCAGCGGAAGCCTCTTTGGAAAAGAAATGGAAATCACCCATGTGCTTCAAATGTCAAAAGCACTTGAGCCTTCTGTAGGAAAATTTGCGGTGAGCGTCTTCTTTGCAGGTACACTTAGTGCTGGTTTATCGTCTATATTTCCTTGTTTGATGATTGTTCCCTTGATGTTAGGGGACTATAATTCTGGGAAGCTAGATGTAGAGACCAATCGTTTTAAACTGATCACGGGGATTGCGAGTATACTTGCATTAAGCATTCCGATTTTTGGGTTTAACCCCATAAAAGGGCAAATCATTACCCAAGTCTTTAATGTCTTTGCACTGCCGTTGGTGGTGTTGAGTTTTTTATTGCTCTGGAATAGAAAAGCTGCGGGTCTACCGGCAAAAAAGGGTATTACCAATGTGATTATGGTTGCCGCTTTTGTGTTCTCGATCATTATTATGTCGAATGGTTTAATGGATATTTTTGGCTAGTTAAAAGTATAAGTTAGGCTCAAAACTCTAATAGGATATAAAAGCCTATGAAGTGTCTCCACGAGAACTGATCGGGGGCTGGGCAAAATTAATTTAAAGGAAGTATATATTCTTTATAGAAGTGTTATATCGAAATATACAGATCGTTTATCGATTTACCCGTGCTGAAGTATTCCCATCTAAAAGACCACTTACCTCTTTAACCGTAGCATAGTTTACGTCTCCTTCATAAGTGTGTTTTAACGCACAAGCTGCATTGGCAAAGCGCAATGACTTAAAATCGTCGTATTCTTGTAAGCCGAAGATTAATCCTGCCGCAAAGGCATCACCTGTTCCAATACGGTCAACAATATGGGTGATTTCAAGATCTTCGGTTTCTTTAAACTCGATACCGTTCCACATACGCGATCGAATTTTATGCCATGAAGCGTTCAAGGCCGTTCGAACTTTATCAAAAACTTTTTCTATCGATGGAAATGCTTCCATTAAGGCTTTACTGGCAGCTACAAAATCTTCGTTCGAAAAATCATAGTTCGTTTCTAAAACTTCATTGATCTCATTTACCCCTCCGATGAAAATAGTTGAATAACCGATCAGTTCAGTCAAGACCTTTTTTGGGTCTTCACCATATTTCCACAAGCCACTTCTGTAGGTTGGATCGGCAGATATAGTCATCCCTTTTTTATTGGCTAAAATCAATGCCTCTTTCAAGGTCTCATAACTTCCCTTACACAGTGCAGGGGTGATTCCAGTCCAATGAAACCACTTGCCTTGATCCAATGCTTTTTCCCAGTCGATCATCTCAGGGCGTATTTCTGAAAAAGAAGAATGCGATCGATTGTAAGAAATTGAACTGGGACGCATAACTGCACCAACTTCCAAAAAATAAACCCCTAAAGGTCTTTTAGAGTAAACCACCGAACTGGTATCGACACCAAATTTATTGATGTAAGAAACCGCAGTTTCTCCAATAAAATCATCTGAAATAGAACTGATGTGTTTTACATCTCCCCCAAAATTAGCAATCGAAATACCCACATTGAGTTCTGTCCCTCCAAAATAGAATTCAGCTAGATTAGATTGAATAAACTTTTTGTTTCCTCGAGGGGATAAACGCATAAGTACCTCGCCAAAGGTGATGATTTTTTTCATATCAAAACTTAAAAAGTTGCCCTGCAAATTTAAAGGGAAAGAATAACTTTTGCTACTTAAATAGGAGGGAACCTTATCTTTTTTCAAGCGTTGATAAGTTTATTTAAAAGTCAATTTCGTTTTCTACCCAAAAAAAATAAATAACTTAAATTTACTCTAATATTTACTCTAATATTTACTCTAATATTTACTCTAATATTTACTCTAATATTTACTCTAATATTTACT
>JBDNAJ010000016.1:0-6098 GCA_039768455.1 Candidatus Arcticimaribacter sp. | reverse complement strand
GTAGAAGTGAATTATGGTTCTAACGAGGAAAAAAACAAACTATGTGGCATTGTGCCTCTACCCGATCGTGACACCGATTGGTTACGGGGGTTGGCAGCTACTATGCTAAATCAACTCAATTGGTCCAGCGACAAACCCCTTCGCCAATGGATGACCGAAAATCGCTTGGATGGTTTTAGTCACTTGGTTCGAGGAGCCGATCGTGAAGATCCCATGAAAAAAGAAATTCTTTCTCGATTAAAAAACAATGCTTTACCAGCCATGATGAAGCTGCAACAATTCATTCAAGAACTCGACTCAAAAACAGAAGTCAAAATGAAACACCCACAATTTCAAGTTGAGAAGAAACTATTTTTTAAACATCAAATCGCAGAAATTCCGTCAGAAAACCTTGCTCTAAAGGAAGGGGAGATTTTAGTGAAAATTGAACAATTTGCCTATACCGCTAACAACATCACCTATGCCGCCACGGGAGACATCATCCGCTATTGGGAGTTCTTTCCACCCGTTGGGAAACAAGCTGAAGGGATGGGCGTTATTCCTGTTTGGGGCTTTGCCAAAGTTGTCGAAACTAAAACAGATGAAATCCCGCTTGGGGATCGCATTTATGGCTACTTCCCTCCTGCTTCTCATCTAAAAATGAAGCCCATCAAAGTACAGGACCAACGCTTTTTTGAGGGGGCGGCACATAGAGCCACTTTACCCATGGGATACAATCTATACCGAAGAGTAAACAACGAACCCGGTTATACGAATGAATTCGATCGAGAACGCGCCCTTTTATTCCCATTATACCTGACCTCATTTTGTCTTTGGGATAGCTTACAAAACAATAATTGGCATAGTGCTGAACAAATTCTGGTCTTAAGTGCTTCGAGCAAAACAAGTATTGGTTTGGGCTATGCCTTACAGGCAGATGCGAATGCTCCTAAAACAATTGGAATTACCTCAGCGCGTAATCTTGCAACAGTGCAAAAACTCACGCTTTGGGATAGCGTGCTAACCTATGATGATTTGCATCAACTTGATACCACAAAACCTACGGTCATTGTAGACATGTCTGGGAATAACGAAGTACTGGCTGAATTGCATCAACTTCTTGGAGATAATATGCATTTTACCCTCAAAGTAGGTCTAACGCATTGGGCTAAAACCAATCCAAATGATGGGATCATAAACGAGCGAAGTAAATTTTTCTTTGCCCCGTCCCATATTGAAAAGCGATTCAAGGATTGGGGACCTGCCCTTTTTGACGAAAAAACCAATGCCTTTATGCTATCGGCCGCAGCCAAAACAAGAGAGTGGTTAAGCTTTAATGAAATCAACGGATTGGACGCTTTGGCTAAAGTACATCCCGAAGTGTGTAATGGAAGTCGTTCCCCTAAAGAAGGAATAATTGTTACCTTGTAAATATAAAATCCAAATCCTATGCAAAATACCATCCACTGGGTAGAAATACCTACCACCAACATTGAACGCGCTGCGGCCTTTTACAGTAATCTTTTATCCATTGAAATGAAGGTCATGGAAGCCATGGGCATGAAAACTGCCTTCTTTCCCCATACATCAGAAACCCAAAGCGGTGGCTGTTTGATGCAGGGACCTCACTACACTCCTTCTGATAAAGGAACAATTGTATACCTAAGTGCTGGAGACAACATACAACCCGTTCTAGACAGGATTGAAGCTATTGGAGGCGCAATTGTCCTCCCAAAAACATCCTTAGGGCCAAATGGTTTCATGGCACACATTCTCGATAGCGAGGGGAATAAGGTGGGTTTATATTCAAAAAAGTAATCGCACGTTCTCTTTTTAACTGAATTAAATGCAACAAAAAATAAAAACAAGTCGGGGAAGTTTTGCCTATCGCACTTATGGGAAAAAAGAAAATCCTCCTCTATTCTTGGTCCATGGCTGGCCGCAAAGCAGTTATTGTTGGCATGCAATAGCACAACATTTAATAAACTATTATATTATTGCGCCAGACCTTCGTGGCTTGGGCGACAGTGAACGAACACTTGAAGTAAAGGCTTATTCGAAAGATGAATTGGGCCGCGACATCTTTGCCTTGGCTGCAGCATTAAATATTGAGCAGTTCTATTTAGGGGGGCATGACTGGGGATCGGCAGTGGCACAAGAGATGGCATTGATGCAGCCCGAACGAATTCGCAAGTTGATCCTGATCAATATGATGATTATCAACAATAGCGTGGGAAAGAAAAAAGCCGCAGAAGAATTAAGCAAAGAAATGTTCCGTTCATCCTGGTACCAATTTTTTCAAAACATCCCTAAGTTCCCTGAACTTTTACTCACAGGGAAAGAAGATGTATGGGTACGTTTTTTCTGTAAAGGAATAAGTCACCCCATTCCAGAAGATGCCTTGGCGGAATACATTCGTTGTTATCAAATTCCTGGAACCATAACAACCGGTGCAAACCTTTACCGGAGTATGTCTATCGATCGAAAAAGATGGAGTAATTACACCAAACATAAAATAACTATACCCAGTCATATCATTCATGGCCGCTTGGACCGTGTCGTAATCCCTGCATTTTTAACCGATGTTAAAGGGGCCTTTGAGCAGCCAATTGAAATAACTTACCTAGATGGGGGGCACTTTATTTGCGATGAATTTCCAGAGGAAGTCGCCAAAGCAATTGACACATTTTTAATCTCATAAAAAACAGGGAAATCATTACTTAGCCAGAAAACTCTCAACAGCCAAACGGTATACGTCTAAACCAAAGCCAACCATTAAACCCTTTGCATTAGGCGTAATATAGGAGGTATGCCTAAAGTCTTCTCGCGCAAAAGTGTTGGAGATATGTACCTCAATTACACCCGTATCAATCGCTTTAATAGCATCGCCAATACCAACCGAGGTATGTGTATAGGCCGCTGCATTTAAAATAATCCCGTCAGATGTAAAGCCAACAGCATGCAATTGATCGATGAGTTCGCCTTCTATATTGGACTGAAAATAGTCAAATTCAATTGAAGGGTATTGCTTTTTAAGCGATTCGAAATATTCCACAAAAGAGTGCTTGCCATAAATCCCCGGTTCACGTGTGCCTAGGAGATTTAAATTTGGTCCATTGATTATACTGATCTTCATCTGACAAAAATACCGTAAAAAATTGACTTTTATTTCGCTCAAGTAAAAACCCTAAATATTGATTATCTTGACGAGAACTAAATACGTTAAACATGGCAACAAAAGTTTACTCCTTTGGGCGAATGAAGGTAAAAGATTATGACGATTATTTTAAGCGATATGGAGTTCCTTTTCTAAGTATTCTTGAAAAATACAACGGAAAACTGCTTTCAGCCACAAAAAAAGGAGTTGTTGTTGAAGGAGAAGAAACAGGGAATTGGACCGTCTTGGTTGAATTTGCCCACGGAAAAGATGCCTTCGATTTTTATGCTTCAGAAGAATATGCACCATTAAAAAAAGTGCGCCTTGAGGAATTGACCGACGGTGCCCTTGCGATCTCATTTCCTGCCGAAATTCCTTTTTAGTTGACATGAAAAAAATTACACTTTACGTTCTACTTTTCTCTGCTTCACTTTTTGCACAAGAAGTGAGTATTGTTGTCCTGGGTACTGCACAAGATGCTGGAGCTCCTCAAATTGCTTGTAAAAAAGAATGTTGTAACGATTTATGGAAGACACAGAAAGCAGAAGCAGTTGTTGCATTAGGCCTAATTGACCGTAAAGAAAATATTCATTATATGTTTGAAGCCACGCCAAACATTACGCAGCAATTGAATTATTTAGAGGACCAGGCTGGGCCAAATTCAAGTTTCAAGGGTGTTTTCCTTACCCATGCACATATTGGTCACTACAGCGGTCTAATGTATTTTGGAAAAGAAGCCCTGGGTGGAAAAAGTATTCCCATTTATGCTCTCCCAAAAATGAGCCAATTCATACAAGAAAATGGTCCATGGGAGCAGTTAGTAAGCAGCGAAAATATACAATTAAACACTATCTATGCTGATCGAACTGTTCAGCATACAGCACAAATTAAAGTTACTCCGCTTGTTGTGCCACATCGCGATGAATATTCAGAAACGGTTGGCTACCTCATTCAAGGGCCAAATAAGTCCGCACTCTTTATTCCAGATATAGACAAATGGGAACGTTGGAAGACTCCCATTGAAAGCATGATCGCTAAAGTAGACTATGCCTTTTTAGATGCAACATTTTTTGACGGCAATGAACTCCCTGGGCGTAACATCAGCGCCGTTCCGCATCCTTTTGTAAAAAAAAGCATGCAGCGATTTGAGGCATTATCAGACAAAGAAAAAAACAAGGTGTATTTTATCCATTTCAACCACACCAATCCTCTTCTAAAAAACGATAGTGCAGCAAGTCTACTGGTAAGAAAAAAAGGGTATCATATCGCTAGAACTGGCATGAAAATAAATTTATAAATGCGTTGGGAAACAGCACTTACCGATTATAAAATCTATCTCCGTTTGGAACGAGGTTTATCTGAGAACTCTATCGCTAGTTATGGTTATGACATTCAGCGTTTCATTGATTTTATAGAACTAAACGACGAAAAGATAACTCCACTGCGTTGTAAGAAAGAGCATATACAAACCTTTGTCTACACCATTGCTAAAACAGTAAATCCTCGATCACAAGCAAGGCAAATTTCTGGTTTAAAAAGTTTTTTCAATTTTTTGATTTTTGAAGGATATCGCGATGATTCACCTTTAGACCTGATAGATTCTCCCAAAATTGGGCGTAAATTACCTGAAGTCTTGCAACTAAACGAAATAGAAAAGATCATCTCGAGTATCGACCTGAGTAATCCACTAGGTCATCGAAATACAGCCATTGTAGAAACCTTATATGGGAGTGGTTTGCGGGTGAGTGAACTGATCAATCTGAGGATATCAGACATTTATTTTGATGAATCCCTTTTACTGGTTACGGGAAAAGGAAACAAGCAACGCCTGGTTCCTTTGGGGAGCATTTGCGCAAAACAACTCAAGCTTTATTTAAACGACATTAGAGTGCACACAGCAGTTAAAAAAGAGCATCAAGACATTGTTTTTCTCAATCAACATGGACGACAACTAACACGAGCCATGATTTTTACCATAGTGCGAAATGCAACCGCTAATGCTGGGATTGAAAAAAAAGTGAGTCCACATACTTTTCGGCATTCTTTTGCCACTCACCTACTGGAAAACGGGGCCGACTTGCGTTCCATACAACTCATGATGGGACACGAAAACATTACAACTACAGAGGTCTATATGCATGTAGACACCCGACATTTGTCGAAAACATTAAATGATTTTCATCCGAGAAGTAAACGCTAGGCGCTTACAACCAAACGGAAGCCTTCTCCGTGAATATTGAGGATTTCTACCTTACTGTCTTGTTTAAGGTATTTGCGCAATTTAGCGATATATACATCCATTGATCGTGAGGTAAAATAATTATCGTCGCGCCAAATTTTATTCAATGCCTTTTCACGTGGAAGGAGATCGTTTATATGCAGGGCAAGTAAACGTAACAACTGACTTTCTTTGGGAGAAAGTTTGGTTGGCTCTCCGTTTCTAAAAGACAGTAAACGCAGTTTCGAATTGAGGTTAAAGTCACCTATGGTAAATTCCATTTCGTCAGATTCTGTGGATACAGAAACAACTCTTCGGCTGAGAATAGACTTGATTTTAGCCAATAAAACCTCTGAATCAAAAGGTTTGGCTAGGTAATCATCTGCGCCAATTTTAAAGCCTTTTAAAACGTCTTCTTTCATGGTTTTTGCCGTGAGGAAAATAAGTGGAATGGATTCATTCTTCTCGCGAATTTCTTTGGCGAGCGTAAAACCATCTTTGTAAGGCATCATGACATCTAGCAAGCAAAGATCAAAATCTTCTTTCTTGAATTTTTCGAAGCCTTCAATTCCATTTTTAGCCAAGGTAACGTCATAGCTATTAATCATTAAGTATTCTTTCAAAATGCTCCCAAAATTAGGATCATCTTCCACTAACAGTATACGTCTATTATTTGCTTTCATTTTTTATATTTGGGTTATTTTATAAGGGGTAAATAAATCAAAAAAGATGAACCTTTCCCCT
>JBDNAJ010000015.1:0-60723 GCA_039768455.1 Candidatus Arcticimaribacter sp. | reverse complement strand
TGGACAAAGTCTGTTTTTGAGAAGGGGATGACCTGGGTTTTGTCTTGTAGGGATCTAAAATAAGAAGAGAAGACTATACGGTCATAATCCACTTCAAAGCCCAAACGAATTTCATCTTGTTCTTTTCTTATTCGCTTAGTTGTATCGCCAAAGCGTTGTAGAGAAAGGAGTTGTTCCCAGTTCATTCTTTTTTTTGTAAATGTAATAAAATGCGACTGCATTAAATTAATGTTAATCGGCTTTTCTCAACTTAACATTCGCTTAAAAATCAAGTAGTACAAAGTTAAAATTTACAGCTTAAGGCTTAACACAGAACTAAAATATCCCGCTTAGATATAGCCTAGTTTTGGAATATCAAAATGATAAAAAATGAAAACAACAAATCTTTTATTCTTATTACTATTAATTGCTGGTTTAAGCTCTTGTACTAGTGAGCCACAAACCATTATTGAAACGGAAGTAGTCACAGAAACAGTAACTGTTACCACTTCAGCTCCTGTGGTAACTCCAGAAACTGAAACAGTAGGTTCAGGTGGAATTTATTATATCGATGATGCAGTAACATGGACCAATGATCGTATTTGGATCATGGATGGAAAAGTTGTTGTTAGATCGGGAGGTTCCCTTACTGTTGAAGCAGGAACAATCGTCAAATCAGAAAGTGCGCAAGGAGTAGATGCTACTGCTTTAATCATTGCAGGTGGAGCAACATTCAACGCCAATGGAACTGCTGACAGTCCAATCATTTTTACAGATGTTAACGATAATATCGATTATAATGACGGTGTTATAAGTCCTAATCGCGTTCCTACAGATACTGGAAAGTGGGGTGGAATTATTGTTTTAGGAAATGCTACTGTAGGACAAGACGGTGGAAGCGACGATATCGAAGGGATTGCTTCTGGATTTGACTGGACCTCTTATGGAGGTAATGACGATAGCGATTCTTCTGGTTCAATGACCTACCTTTCAATTCGTCACAGTGGAACACAACTAGCTGGTGGAGATGAAATTCAAGGCTTAACCCTAGGTGGAGTTGGTGCTGGAACAACGGTCAACCATATTGAAGTTGTAGGAAGTAATGATGATGGAATAGAAATCTTTGGCGGAAGCGTCAATGTAGATAATGTAGTGATTTTTGGTCAACGTGATGATGCTCTTGATTTAGATCAAGGATACAAAGGAACCATTACCAATGCAGTACTAGCCCTAAGAGCCAACTCTGATAATCCATTTGAAATTGATGGTACAGAAGATTCTACTGGAGCGATTGATGGTGTATTTACAGTAAATGACGTAACGGTTTATGGAGATGATAATCCAGAACCAGGTAAAAACAATCTAGGTGATTGGAAAAGTGATGCTACTGGATTAACAAAAAACGTTGTCTACAAAAATATTGATAACCTAGCTATTAAAGGCATCGATGCTGATACCTACAATGGACAAGCTACTGCAGCTTCTTTAGGTAACTTAAACTTCAATAATTTTGACTTTATTAGCACTTCAGCTATCGCAGATATTTTTGCAAACACCGCAGTTTCAGATTATGCAAACTGGGCAGAAATTGTAACAGAACAACAAGCTAATACTGGTGCAGATGAAACAGTGTTTTCATGGACCCTTTGGGATGCACTTTCCAATTAATATTTATACCTAACTAATCTTAGAATTTGCCTGACTAAAAAGTCAGGCAAATTTTTACTTTTTACAAATGAGACAATTTTTTATTTTATTCGCCCTATTATTTTCAACCTACATTTATTCACAATCCATTATTACTGGTACTATTACAGACGGCGAATTTGTCGAACCTTTACCTTTTGCCAATGTAGTGCTTAAAACTGTAGACGGAGCAACAACCCTAGGGGGGAGTACTTCTGATTTTGATGGGAAATTTAGCTTTGATGTTGTACAAGGCCAATACCTTTTAGAGTTTTCTTATATAGGCTATGGCACACAAAATATTTCTGACATCGAAGTAAACAGCGATGGAGAGGTAGTTGTAAATGTAACACTTAGTGCCTTAGACAACGCTCTAGAAGAAGTTGTGGTAACCACTTCTGCAAGACAAAACTCAGAACAAGCTGTCCTTGCATTACAGAAAAAGTCGATTAACCTAATGGATGGTTTATCTTCACAATCGATCAAAAAATCTGGAGACACCAATCTTGCTGCGGCCATCAAACGTGTCCCAGGAGTTTCACTACAGGACGGAAAATTTGTTTATGTGCGTGGTTTAGGAGATCGTTATTCAAAAACACTTTTAGGAGGCTTAGAAATTCCTGGCCTAGATCCTGATAAAAACACCCTTCAATTAGATATTTTTCCTACCAATCTTTTAGATAATATCATTGTAAATAAATCGGCAAGTGCTGATCTAAATGCAGACTTCTCTGGTGGGGTAGTCAACATTATCTTAAAAGACTTTTCGGCTTTACCAGAATACACTTTCTCGGTTTCTGGATCATATAATCCCTCGATGAACCTTGTGGATAATGCCATTCAAAATAACCCTGAAGGAACTAATCTGTTTGGATTCAATAATGGTTACTTTGACCAGAGATTAGGAGCACGCCAAGTGATCCCTCTTCCGGAGGTTTCTCAACCAGGACGCTCATCTGTGTTGACAAAAATAACCGAACTATTTACGCCTGAAATGGCTGTAAACCGATACAGCTCTGGGTTGAATTACAACATTGGTGCAAGTGCGAGTAACCAATTTAGGTTAACAGAAGATAAAGCCATCGGGTTTATTGCTGCTGTAGGCTTTAGAAGCAATACAGAATACTATGACAATTATACTACTGGAACAACCAATAAAGAAAATAGCAGTGGTATTACATTAGAAACTTCTCAAAATGGAGAATTAGGTAAAATAACAAAATTAGCCAGCGGTCTTGCTGGTATTTCACTTAAGACTGAAAAGTCAAAATACAAACTTAATTTACTCAATTTACGCAGTGCAGAATCTACTGCACTTAATGCTGTTTTTCAAGATTATTTGGAAAATCCTTATATCGGTATTGCAAGTATTCTAACCTATACAGAACGCAATATTGTCTCTATCCCTTTTAGTGCAAAACATGTATTAAACGAAGGAAAGTCAACAATAGAATGGAAAATTGCTCCTTCTTTTGCCGAAGTATTTGACAAAGATTTTAAAAAGACTGTCTTTGAAACTAATGAGGATCGTTCTTATTTTGTCCTCTCTCCCGCAACCACGCAATTACCCCAACGTTTGTGGAGAACCCTAAGAGAAGATGCCCTGGCGAGTACATTTTTATATTCGCATGATCTTGAAGGAGGTAAAATTGAAGGGAAACTAAAAACAGGAGGCGCGTATTCAACTAAAAACAGAACCTTTAGAACAGCGAACTACTCTATCGATTATATTGGCCGAAGTGAAAGCCTATTGGGAGATCCTAATAATCTTCTTGAGCCAAACAATTTGTGGACTCCCCAGAATAATAATGGTTCGTATATTTTTGGAGACTTTCAACGTACCAATCAATACGATGCAAGTAGTAGCACAACTGCTGCTTTTGTTTCGGCAGAGCTAAAATTTAATGAGGCATGGAAATCAGTCATTGGTCTTCGCTTCGAAAATTATCTTGTAAAATACACTGGACAGAGCTTAGAGCAAGATATTTTTGACAATGCAGAGTTGATAAATGTTAATGATTTTTTCCCATCGTTAAATGTGATTAGAACCCTGGACGAGGACACTAATCTTCGCTTTTCCTATGCTAGAACAACTGCACGACCTAGTTTTAAAGAAAATTCTGCAGCACGCATTTTTGACCCAATTACAGAGCGTTTCTTCATTGGGAACACAGACTTAAATCCTTCTTATATCAATAACTTAGATTTACGTTATGAAAAGTATGGGGAAGGGAATCAGTTTTTTGCTTTAAGTGTTTTCTTTAAACAGCTAACAGACCCTATTGAAATAGTTGCTTATGACTTTAATACTGCAAATCAATTAATTGCGCGTAACAATGAATCTGCAACTGTTGCTGGGGTTGAGGTTGAATACCGCAAGAACTTGCTCGATAATAGTACAAAAAAGCTTTCTCTTAATGTGAACGCATCCTTTATACAATCTAGACAACGCATGAGTGATGGGGAGTATGATGGACGTGTAATAACAGAGCCTAATAGAACCATCGATCCTTATCGTGTACTACAAGGACAATCTCCCTTCTTGATCAATACGGGGATTACTTATACCTTACCAGAGTCCAATCTTGACGCAAGTCTTTTTTACAACGTACAAGGGAAAACGCTTGAAGTCGTCGGTGTAGGAAACATTCCAGATGTCTATACAGATCCTTTCAATAACTTAAACTTAACGGTAATAAAAAAGTTTGGTACAAGTGATAATCAAACCCTTACCTTAAAAGTTCAAAACATCTTAAATGATACGAGAGAGAGTTACTATGACTATTTTGGGGAACAACAATTGCCTTTCTCATTATACAACCTTGATAGAACGATAAGCTTAGGGTATAATATTAAGTTCTAAGCCTTGATAATACAATGAAAAACAAGTAGATTTACCGCAGAAGTTAAACATGGAGAATCTATATTTTTATATTGTTATATTATTGGCTGTTTTAGCCATAGGAGATTTAATTGTCGGCGTCAGTAATGACGCCGTCAATTTTTTAAATTCGGCGATTGGATCAAAAGCGATTTCCTTTCGCAACATCATGATTTTAGCCAGTATAGGGATCGCCCTGGGCGCCATATTCTCTAGTGGGATGATGGAGGTTGCGCGTAAAGGAATCTTTAATCCCTCTGCTTTTAGCTTTCAAGAAATCATCTACATTTTTATGGCCGTGATGATTACGGATATCCTGCTATTGGATTTCTTTAACACCTTGGGGATGCCCACCTCAACCACCGTTTCAATCGTTTTTGAATTACTAGGCGCAGCCATTGTAATGGCAATGATTAAAATCTTAGCCAATGGGGGTAGTATAGCCGAATTAGAGTATTACATCAATACTGCTAAGGCAACCCAAATTATTTTTGGGATCTTACTCTCTGTTGTCGTCGCCTTTAGTATAGGGGCGATCGTGCAGTGGGTCTCTCGCTATATGTTAACTTTTTTCCTGGAAAAAACTTCTGCGATGAAGAAAGCGCTTTTTGGGGGAATATCTTTAGCCGCCCTTTCTAACTTTATTTTAATCAAAGGAATCAAGGGAACGCAATATGCGAGTATTTCATTTTCATTTCTGGGAGATCAAACCATTAAGGAATTTCTCAATAATGAAATGATCTTAGTGAATGGATTAAATCTCTTGATCTGGTATTTAATCTCTTACGCCTTAATCAAATTTACCCAGATTAATATTTTCAAATTGATTATTGCCATAGGGACCTTTGCCCTGGCGCTGGCATTTGCTGGGAATGACTTGGTTAATTTTATTGGTGTCCCTATTGCTGCTTTTCAATCTTATGAAGCTTGGGTTGCTTCTGGAGTAGCCGCAGAAAGTTTCCAAATGAGTGCCTTAGACGCTAAAGTACCTACTCCAACTTTGTTTTTATTTGGTTCTGGGATGATCATGATATTAACCCTTTGGTTTTCCTCAAAGGCAAAAGGAGTCGTTCAAACTTCCCTAGACTTATCCAATCAAAATGATACCAAAGAGCGTTTTAAACCAAACGCCCTTTCTAGAGGATTGGTGCGATTTTTTAGTTGGACCAGTGATCAAATATTTCGATTTGTTCCACAAACAACGCAAAAGAAAATTAGCCAACAATTTGAATTAATTCCTGTTAAATCAACAGAAGACTGGACCGATAATGCACCTTCTTTTGATATGATGCGAGCGAGTATCAACCTTGTTGTTGCTGCTGTATTGATTTCTGCAGCGACCTCTTTAAAACTTCCATTATCTACGACCTATGTTACTTTTATGGTCGCGATGGGAACATCCCTGGCAGATAAAGCCTGGGGAAGAGATAGTGCCGTATATCGTGTGGCTGGAGTGTTAAACGTAATTGGAGGATGGTTTTTTACTGCCTTGAGTGCCTTTACGGTTTGTGGAATTATCTTATACTTATTCCATATCGGTGGTCCTGTGGCCATTGCATCAATCTTTTTTGTGGTACTGCTTATTACAGGAAAAAATTTCTTGAACCATCGAAAGAAATCAAAGGAAATAGAAGTTGAATCTCCCATCTTAAAATCTGGGAGTCATTCTTATATTGGGGTGATTAAAGAAGCAGATGAAAATATCACACAGGTTGCTATAGATACTCATCAAGCTTTTACTCTGGTTATTGAAGGGCTTTCCTCTCAAAATCTTAAGAAGCTTAGCAAGGCCAAAAAGAAAGTAAAGTATTTAGAAGAAAGTATCCACGACCTTAGATCCAATTTGTTTTCTTTTATTCGAAAATTAGAAGATAATAGTGTTGAAGCGAGTCGATTTTATATTGACACTTTGGTTCATATTCAAGACATCATAGAGGACATCGATTATCTTGTCAACATAAGCTATGATCATATCAATAATAATCACAGTAAATTAAAACTAAGCCAAATTCGAGGACTAAAAGAAATCTCTCAGTTAATTGACTTATTGCTTCAAGGTTCTATTAACGCTTTTGAAGATAACTCCTTAAAACAACTGGGGGAAGTGTTAGGGAAAAAGGAGGATATGATTGCCACGATTGACGATAAGATCAATGAACAGATTAGCTTGACAAGGGTGGAGGAACGAAGTCCAAAAAACACAAGATTGTATTTTAATATACTCCTTAAGTCGAAAGATTTAATTCGCCATAAGATCGTTTTGATTGATTCGTTTTATCATACGACAAATCAATTAAAGACGAATTTATAAGCGTTAACGTTCTACAGAAACTACTTTAGTTTGTGATTCAAAAGTTAATTTTTGTAAGACTTTATTGTTTTTAAACTCAACTTCTGTTAAGTCTTTATTATCCCAAAACAACCAAGTGCCATTGCGTTTTCCACGTGAGTAGTTCGCAACACAAAGTAAATCTCCTTCTTCGGAATACTTGACCCATTTCCCATGAAGCTTATTATTCTTAAAATAACCTTCTTGTGCCAGCTGACCATTTTCATGGTAAGTATTAACCTTCGTTAATTTGCCTTCTTTAACGGTAACCGTTTTTAAAGTTTCATTATTCTCCTGTGCCATTACTGTCACTCCTAGCATTAAAACGAATGTTAAAATATAAGTTCTCATAGGGTTTGTTTTATGATTACATATCAAATATATAACATTAATTTAATATAGAAGCAATATTTAGGTAACATTAATTTAACATTGGAAGATAAAGCATAAAAAAAGCCCCTTTAAGGGGCTGATTTACATTGTTTTAGCTTAGGAGCCGCACATTAAGCAATCGTCATCTTCGCTTTCACGAGACTGATCTAACATGGTTTTTAACTCTTCTGGGGTTAAAGGCTCTACGGGTACAGCGGCGGGTTTAGCTGCTGTATTGGCTTTTAATGGGGCCTGTGCAGCGGCAGCAGCGGCTGTTTCAGGTACTTGAGCTTTCTCTTTGTTGCTCAGGGTAAACTTAATCGCATCTACTGCAGATTTCGTTCTTAAGTAATACATTCCTGTCTTTAAGCCAGATTTCCATGCATAGAAGTGCATAGAAGTTAATTTCGCCATGGTGGCTCCTTCCATAAAGAGGTTTAAGGATTGAGATTGATCGATAAAGTAACCTCTATGGCGAGACATGTCGATGATGTCTTTCATGCTTAGTTCCCAAACTGTTTTATACAGCTCTTTGATCTCTGCCGGAATCCCCTCGATATGCTGTACTGAACCATTTGCACGCATCAACTCTTGCTTCATATCTTCTGTCCACAAACCTAGTTCGACTAAATCTTCTAAAAGGTGTTTATTCACTACGATAAACTCTCCAGAGAGTACACGACGGGTGTAGATGTTAGACGTATAGGGTTCAAAACATTCGTTGTTTCCAAGAATTTGAGAAGTAGATGCTGTTGGCATAGGTGCAACGAGAAGAGAGTTACGCACACCGTGTTTTTTAACTTGTTTACGTAAAGCTGCCCAGTCCCAGCGACCACTTAATTCTTCGTCTTTCACACCCCACATATTGTGCTGGAATTCTCCTTTTGACATCGGGGAACCTTTAAATGTAGAGTAGGGTCCGTCTTTTTCTGCTTCTTCCATAGAGGCGGTTACAGCAGCAAAATAGAGGGTTTCAAAAATGTCTTGGTTTAAGTCTTTTGCTTCTTGCGAAGTAAAGGGTAGGCGCAGTTGTATAAAGGCATCGGCTAATCCTTGTACTCCTAGTCCTACTGGACGATGGCGCATATTAGAATTCTCCGCTTCTTGAACCGGATAGTAGTTACGATCAATTACACGGTTCAGGTTTTTAGTGACTTGCTTTGTTACACGGTAAAGTTCGTCATGATCAAAAGCTCCATCTTTAACGAACATAGGCAAGGCAATCGAGGCTAAGTTACATACAGCAACTTCGTCTGGAGAAGTGTACTCCATGATCTCTGTACATAAGTTAGAAGAACGAATGGTTCCCAAGTTCTTTTGGTTCGACTTGCGATTCGCCGCATCCTTGTACAACATATAAGGTGTACCTGTTTCGATTTGCGACTCTAATATTTTCTCCCATAGTTCGCGGGCACGAATGGTTTTACGCCCTTTTCCTTCACTTTCGTATTTGGTATACAAAGCATCGAATTCATCACTGTGACATTTGTACAGATCTGGACATTCGTTTGGACACATTAGGGTCCATTCTGCATCTGCCTCTACCCTTTTCATGAATAAATCTGGCGTCCACATAGCATAGAATAAATCACGTGCACGCATTTCTTCTTTTCCGTGATTCTTTCTTAAATCGAGGAAATCAAATATATCTGCATGCCATGGTTCAATGTAAATGGCAAAAGAGCCTTTTCGTTTCCCGCCACCTTGATCTACATAACGAGCAGTATCGTTGTAAACACGCAACATGGGAACAATCCCATTAGAAGTTCCGTTAGTTCCAGAGATATAAGAACCTGTCGCTCTAACGTTGTGTATAGAAAGACCAATTCCTCCTGCAGATTGAGAAATTTTAGCCGTTTGTTTTAAGGTGTCATAGATCCCGTCAATACTGTCATCTTGCATGGCCAAAAGGAAGCAAGAAGACATCTGTGGTTTTGGTGTTCCAGAGTTGAATAGGGTTGGTGTTGCGTGGGTAAAGAAACGCTTAGACATCAACTCATAGGTCTCTAAAACCGAATCAATGTCTTCCATGTGAATTCCTACAGAAACACGCATCAACATATGCTGTGGGCGTTCAACTATTTCACCATTAAGTTTAAGTAAGTAAGAACGTTCTAAAGTTTTAAAACCAAAGAAGTCATAGCCAAAATCACGATTATAAATGATACTTGAGTCAAGGACTTCTTTGTTCTTTTGAATAATGTTATAAACCTCATCAGAAAGTAAAGGTGCATCTTTACCTGTTCTGGGGTTAACATATTTGTACAAGTCCGTCATGGTATCAGAGAAGGACTTCTTAGTGTTTTTGTGCAAATTTGATACAGAAATACGCGCAGCCAGTTGTGCATAGTCTGGGTGAGAAGTGGTCATTGTTGCGGCAATTTCAGACGCTAGATTATCCAACTCAGAGGTAGTCACTCCATCATAAAGCCCTTCAATCACGCGCATCGCAACGCGCACTGGATCAACCAGAGGATTTAAATCATAACATAACTTTTTTACCCTTGCGGTAATTTTATCGAACATAATGGGCTCTTTATGCCCATCTCTTTTGACTACAAACATGCACTTTTTGTTTTAACGATTATTTCATTGGTATAGTTGCTTATCAACAATACCGTTATTTTTTATGACTAGAAGGAGCTTCTAGAAATCTGCATCGAAACTAATTTTAGTTTCTTGATCTTCGGCGTTTAGAACGCCCGCCTTTTGATATTCTGACACACGCTTCTCAAAGAAGTTGGTTTTCCCTTGCAGGGAAATCATGTCCATAAAATCAAATGGATTGGTCACATTAAATTCTTTTGGACAATTTAACTCAACCAATAAGCGGTCTGTCACAAACTCAAGGTATTGTGTCATCAACTTAGAATTCATCCCAATTAAGCTAACTGGTAATGATTCTGTTACAAACTCGCGCTCGATGTTTAGGGCATCTAAAATAATTTCTTGGATACGCTCTGTAGGCACTTTGTTCACCAGGTGATGGTTGTGTAAGTGCACGGCAAAGTCACAGTGAACTCCTTCATCACGAGAAATTAACTCATTAGAGAAAGTTAGTCCTGGCATAAGCCCGCGTTTCTTTAACCAATAAATTGAACAAAATGCTCCAGAAAAGAAAATCCCTTCTACTGCTGCAAAAGCGATAAGACGCTCTGCAAAAGAATCTGAATCTATCCATTTTAATGCCCACTCTGCTTTTTTCTTGATTGCAGGGAAAACCTCAATTGCACGGAACAATTGATCTTTTTCAGCCTCATCTTTTACATAAGTATCGATTAATAAAGAATAGGTTTCAGAATGGATGTTTTCCATCATGATTTGGAAACCATAGAAAAACTTCGCTTCAGAATATTGAACTTCGTTGACAAAGTTCTCTGCTAAATTTTCATTGACAATTCCATCAGAAGCAGCAAAGAAGGCTAAGATGTGCTTGATGAAGTATTTTTCATCTGCACTTAACTTGTCGTTCCAATCTGTAAGATCCTGGTGTAAATCGATTTCTTCAGCCGTCCAGAAACTTGCTTCCATCTTTTTATACCACTCCCAAATGTCGTGGTGTTTGATTGGAAAAATTACGAATCTGTCTTTGTTCTCTTGAAGTATCGGTTCTACTGCTGCCATAATCTCGTCATTTTGAATTTCTAGTTCTGTTTTTGTTTCTAACAAAGATTTAAAATTGTGAGAAGAAATGAAAGTCATACTTATCCACAATGACCTATAGTTTTTAACAAAACAGCCTTAATTTACAATAAATTGCTAAAATAGACTAGTTTTTAACAATTTGTTAATCAAGTATTTAAACTGATTTTCATCTGTTAAGCCCTATAAACCCTAGAAACGCTAATTGGCTTTTTCTTCAGCAACTTTTTCGAGCGAATTATACCAGTCTTTTCCAAACTTTCTAATCAAGGCTTCTTTGACAAATTTGTAGACAGGAACCTTTAATTGTTCTCCTAAGCTACAGGCATCACTACAGATTTGCCAATGGTGATAGTTGACCGCAGCAAATTCTGAATATTGTTGTACGCGAACGGGATATAAATGACAGGAAACAGGTTTTTTCCAGTCAATTTTACCGTCTAAATAGGCTTTTTCTATCCCGCAAGCGGCATGACCTTTATCGTCAAAGACGGTGTAGACACATTCTTTTCCTTCTATTATTGGGGTTTCCCATTCTCCATCCCAGCCTTTTACATATAGCCCTTGTTGCTCAATTTCAGCTAAGCCTTTTTTATTGAGATAGGGACGAATGGCTTCAAAGTTTTTTTCTAATTCCTTTAATTCTCCTTCTTCCAGTGGTGCTCCTGCTTCTCCTTCTACACAACATGCGCCTTTGCACTGTTGTAGATTACAAACGAATTCTTTTTCAAATAAATCATCTGAAACCAATGTTTTATCTATCTGCATCATGGGTCAAAGATAGTTTTTTGAAGAGGATAAATTCGTTTTGAATCTCACAAAAGCAAAGAGAATTGATGTACTTTTGCTTTATAAAACACAAAGCGATGGCATTTGACTTAAAAGAGGTATTTACCGCAGGAATGGTATTATTTGCTGTAATTGATATTATTGGCAATATCCCATTAGTGATTTCATTAAGAGAAAAAGTTGGGCATATTCAATCTGAAAAGGCGTCAATTGTTTCGGGGGTAATTATGATTGCTTTTCTCTTTGTAGGAGAAGAAATCTTGAAACTCATTGGGATTGACACCAATTCTTTTGCTATCGCAGGGTCGTTCATTATTTTCTTCCTAGCGCTTGAAATGGTTTTAGGCGTTAATCTCTTTAACAATGACGAGCCAGATACAGCTTCAATCGTTCCGCTTGCTTTTCCTATGATTGCAGGGGCAGGAACCTTGACTTCTTTGCTTTCCCTTAGAGCAGAATATCATGTAGTTAATATCATTATTGCTATTGTGATCAACATCATTATTGTCTATATCATCTTAAAATCTTCTAGTAGAATTGAAAAACTGCTGGGACGATCTGGGATTAATATTATCCGAAAAGTTTTTGGCGTAGTCCTATTAGCTATTGCTGTAAAACTCTTTACATCAAACGTGCAGCAACTCTTTTAAACAATATACTTATGAAAAACTTCTTGCGTGTTATGGCAGTACTGGCCTTAGGAATGATGATTTTTAACGTCACTAAGATTGACTGGGAAATGCCTACAGAAGGAGACAGCCTGGTCGCCATTATTGGAATTTTAGCTTCAGGTTCTGCTTTACTTTTAATTTGGATTCTTTTGCTATCGCTAAAGATAAATGCCAAGCAAAAAGGGAAGGACTTTTAATTAATCTAAAGGTTTTTCTTTAAGTTCTTGCAGGGCTTTTTGGATAAATTCGTCCTGACGATGAAGGATTTCTAAACGCGCAGCTTCGTCAAAAAGCTGTAAGCCTAAATAAGAATGTATTGCGATGGTAGCAAGCTCCTCATCTTCTAATTGCAAAGGAACTCCTTGCTCTTTTATGTATTGCTTCAAAGCGGTGATCCATCGTTCTTTTTCCGCTAAAGCGGAAGTTATAAATGTTTCCCGGTCAAGCCCATCAAAGTCTTCACGCCGTTGATCTAATTCTCTAAAAACAAAGTGATTTATTAGATTTGAGCGCAAAAGATAACTGCTCCATTCTTCGTCTAAACTCGCTGTATTTGCCACATAAATGTCTGGCACTATACCGCCGCCGCCATAAACCACCCTCCCCTTTGGGGTTGTAAACGCAAGAGAATCGTTTTGAGGTATTTTTGTCGCATCGGCAATTTCTCCTGTTTTATAACGCTCTTGAACTTCGTCATAATAAGCTTCATTCCCTTTGTCATAAGACCGCTGTATCGATCGTCCTGTAGGGGTATAATACCTCGCTGTGGTTAGACGAACCGCTTCTTTAGTCCCTAGCGGCATTTGCTGTTGTACTAAGCCTTTCCCAAAACTGCGCTGCCCTAAAATCCAAGCGCGATCATTGTCTTGCAGTGCTCCGGCCACCACTTCACTTGCAGAGGCAGATTCCCCATCAATCAAAACATAGACTTGCCCCTCTTCAAAGGCACCTTCTTTTGTGGCATAAGTTACTTCTTGCTCTCCTTTGTTGCTCTCGACCATAACGATCGACTTGCCTTCGCTTAAGAAGGTATCGGCAATTTCTTCAGCGGCATCTAAATATCCCCCTGGATTATTACGCAGGTCTAAAATTAGCTGCGTCATTCCTTGCTGCTTTAGCATTGTTATGGCTTTGCCAAATTCTTTTGTAGTCGTTTCGGCAAAACGATTGATTTGGATATAGCCTATTTCTGGTTCGACTAAATAGTGCGCGACAGAAGTAATAGGAACCGCACCACGGTTTAATTCTACCAATAGTTTTTTCTGCTCACTAGGGCGAAAGAGAGAAAGTTTTAAAGGACTGTCTTCTTCTCCCCTAAGGATGTTGACAATGTCTTGGCTTTGCAATTGCTTCCCATAAAGGGTGTCTTGATTGGCAATTAATATTCTATCCCCCGCCAAAATTCCAGCCGCCTTACTGGGACCCCCCGGAAGAACTCGCACCACATTAACGGTATCGTTTACCATAAAGAAGCTCACCCCTATCCCGACAAAGTTTCCCTGCATATTCTCTGCCATACGAGACAATTCTTCTTTGGAGATATAGAAAGAGTGGGGATCTAACTTTTTGATTAAATCTTGAATCACCTCTGTGGCTAAACTATCGGTATCAATTTGATCGACATAATATTGATCTAAATACCGCATAAATTGTGACAGTTTTTGATTTCCTGTCATGGGTTGGCGCACTACATTTTGAACAATTTGTTGATTGCTCCCAATCAAAAACCCTAGCGTTATTGAAAGTAGCACAACTACCCACATGTAGACGGTGTAGGACTTCATTCGCTTTTGTTTTCTAAAGAAAAATGTTCAACTACTACCCCCGCTTTTTTTAGAAAATCAACCCCAGATAGATCTTTATAAGCAGTAGCATAAACCACGCGCTTGATGCCAGATTGATGAATTAATTTGGAACATTCTTTACAAGGAGAAAGGGTGATATAGAGGGTTGCGCCTTGACATGATTGTGTAGAAGAAGCGACTTTGAGAATGGCATTTGCCTCGGCATGTAACACATACCATTTTGTATAGTGTTCTTCGTCTTCGCAAACATTTTCAAAACCCGAAGGGGTGCCGTTATACCCGTCAGAAATTATCATCCGGTCTTTTACAATTAGGGCACCTACTTTCTTGCGTTCGCAATAGGAGAGGTCTCCCCAGGTCCTTGCCATTGAAAGATAGGCGCGATCGTATTGTGCTTGTTTATTCATGCTAAACGAAGATATCAATTTTGTTTGGCTTAATTCTTTAAAAAAGATTTTAAAAACATTCCCCTAAGGGTAAACAAAAAGGCCCAGATCCCCGCTAGCGAAGGTTTAGGTTTTTTCCCCTTCCCTAAGCGTTGAATTTGCAACTCATACCAAGGAAGCTCTACCCCGCCCATTTTATCCAGCAGTTGGATTCCTATTGTGGGGACAGGTGCTTCAAAGCGGCTTTCTTTTCCGTCAAAAATATCTTGAGCCAGATTGGGGTACAAGCAAAAAGGTCTTCCCAGGCCTATCACATCCATCGCTCCTCCAGCAAGAGCTTCTTCCATCACTTTTACCGATCGAAATCCACCGGTAAGCAACAAGGGTTTGTCAGTTATTTTACGTGCTTTCTTGATATAATCTAAGAAATAAGCTTCTCGCTCAACGGTACTTTGTTTGCGATTTCCTTTTACCATGGCGGGTTTTTCATAGGTCCCTCCAGAAATTTCAATCAAGTCCATTCCCTCGCGTGAAAGAATTTGAACGACTTCCATCGATTCTTCTTCGGTAAAGCCACCGCGTTGAAAATCGGCTGAATTAATTTTAATTCCCACCGGATAATCTGGTCCTACTTGCTTCCGAATCTCGCGATAGACTTCCAAAACAAAGCGGGCTCTATTTTCTAGTGGACCACCCCATTGATCTGTTCTGGTGTTGCTAATTGGAGATAAAAACTGACTCACCAAATAGCCATGTGCCCCATGGATTTGACAACCCGTAAAACCGGCTTCTTTCATGATTCTTGCCGCATTCCCAAAGCGTTTAATGATGTCCCAAATCCCCTCTTCTGTTAGCGGAGTAGCGACTTTAAACATTTTTGAGGCGCCCCCCATTTTCAATGGGACCGCCGAAGGCGCAACAACTTCTCTGTTAATAGAACCAAAGGCTTGTCGTCCTGGGTGATTCAATTGTGGCCATAAATGCACGCCCGTTCCTTCTACCGTTTTTGCCCACTCTTTTAATAATTCAAAATGGGTGTAATCTTCTACCACAACATTTCTGGGCTCCCCCAGCGCTTTGCTGTCAATCATTACATTTCCTGTGATCAAAAGACCTGGATTGCCTTTTGCCCATACTTTGTAAACGTTGATCAAGGTCTTTGTAGGAGCATTGCTCAAGGTCCCAATGTTTTCACTCATGGCAGATTTTGCAATGCGATTTATTAAGACAGAGCCATTGGGCAATGTAAAGGAAGAAGCAATCTTTTTCATTAAGCTAAATATATTAGAGGGGTAAGTTAACTAGATTCTCTCAACTATCATAGCAAGTGCCAAAAGGAAGATTAGCCCCCCTAATCCCAAACGCCAAAACTTTAAGAAATGACCTCTTTTTGGGATAAAATAGTTGAGCAAGATCACGGCTAAAACAATGGCTAATTGAGCAAATTCTACTCCTAAAGCAAAAGAAAAAAGGCCGACAATTGCGGCATCGGGTTCAACCATCATCGCAAAAAAGCGTCCAAAACCTAGACCGTGAATTAAGCCAAAAAGAAAGGTTAATACGCTGCTAAAGCCGTTTTCACTTGGCCTTTTTTGCAATAACAAGGGGAAACAGCCCACTGCGATGGTGATAGGAATTAATAATTCTATCCAATAACTAGAAAAACCATAACCCGCATAATAGTTGCCAATTAAAGAAAGACTGTGTCCCAGGGTAAATAAAGTGACCCACCACAAAAGTTTTTTCCAATCTTTAATCCCAAAAGGCAAACTTAAGGCAACAATAAAATACAGATGATCTAAACCGTTAAGATCAGTAACATGCTGAAATCCTAAAGTGGTATAAAATTGAATCGTATCCATTATAAACCTCTTTCTTTTTGAATCGCTTCATAGGCCGCTTGTACCTGCTGAAATTTTTCCTGCGCGCCTTTTTTTAGGGCTTCATCCTGTGTTTGTAACTTATCGGGATGATATTTTTTCGCCATGCTGCGATAGGCTTTTTTCACTTCGGCATCGCTAGCACTTGGACTAATTTCAAGGATTTTATAGGCGTTGTCTGCAGATTTTACAAACATGGCTTTAATGCTTTCAAAATCCATAGAACGCAACTTCAGGGCATTGGCGATTTGAAGAATTTTGTGCACCTCAACCTCTGCTATATGTTCATCGGAATTCGCAATGGCAAAGAGAAAGTGTAAAATCTGGAGGCGAGTTTCATATGGAGCTCTTTGAGCAAATAAGCGTGTTATCTCATTTAAATTTTGCTCCTCTTTTTTAACCTCTGTATTAAATTTTGCGAAGATTGAAGAAGCATAAGCCTCTCCATAATTACTGATAAAATAGTTCCGCACAAAGCGCAACTCCCTTTCATCGACCTTACCATCTGCTTTAATCACTATGGCTGCAAGAGAGAGTAAATTGAGTTGCACCTGGTCGGCTTGCATGCGTTGCGATGTAACACTAGCAAAAGGATTGCGTCTTTCTTGACGAAAAAGCTGCTCTAGAACACTCCCAATAAAATAGCCTAAGATTGCTCCGCCAAAGCGAAAATAAGTATATCCTAATATGGCCGTTATCCACTTTATCATTCTCTTGATCTTTCTAAGAACAAAGATAACTTTAACTTTAAAATGAGGACAACTACAATGTCAAAATGAGAAAACTCTTTATCTTTGCCTAAGCAAAAAAAACAATTATGTATCCAGCTGAATTAGTACAACCTATGCGCGACGAGTTAACCGCAGTAGGTTTTAAACAAGTAAATGAAGTAGAGACGATTGAAGCGGCTATCAATGCAGAGGGTACCACCTTAGTTGTCGTAAATTCTGTTTGTGGCTGTGCCGCAGCAAATGCAAGACCTGGGGTTAGATTTTCACTAGATAACGAAAAAGTCCCTAGTTCTTTAGTAACCGTTTTTGCAGGAGTAGATAGAGAAGCAACAGATGCTGCTCGTTCTATGATGGTTCCTTTTCCTCCTTCTTCTCCTTCAATGGCATTATTTAAAGACGGAGAATTAGTGCATATGTTAGAACGTCACCATATCGAAGGTCGCCCTGCAGATATGATTGCTGCTAACTTAAGACAAGCTTACGACGAGCACTGCTAAACCAATCTAAAAGGTGGATGTTAAAGCTCCTTGCTTACCCCTTTTCTTTTCTCTACTATTGCTTTTTTAGTAGTTGTCTCTTATTTTTCCATCCTATACAAGTATTTTGTTTAAAGTGGATAAGTCTCAACGCGCAAAAAAATACAGTAGACATCTTAAATTTCTTACTCTTAAGATGCCTCAATCTTTTAGGGACAAGAATCGTCTTTAAAGTATCAGATCCTCTACCACAAGAAGGCACTTTGATCTTTGCGGCAAATCATCAAAGCACTTATGATATCCCACCCCTTATTTGGTATTTGAGAAAATACCATCCCAAGTTTGTCGCCAAAAAAGAACTGGGAAAAGGGCTACCTAGTATTTCTTATCATTTGCGCAATGGCGGTAATGTCTTAATTGATCGAAAAGCTCCTTTGGCTTCCCTAGAAGCCATAGCTACTTTTGCGAAAAATGTTCAAGAAAACAACTGGTCGGTGGTGATCTTCCCCGAAGGAACAAGAACCCGCAATGGGCAACCTAAAAAATTTCAACGAGCAGGTTTGCGCACCTTGTTGGCCAATATTGAAAATCCGGTATTGATCCCCGTTAGCATCAATAATTCTTGGAAATTAGCCCAGTGGAAATACTTCCCTATGCCATTAGGAGTACGTTTAGAAGTAAGGGTTAAAAAAGCCATTTTGCCACATAAAATGGAAATGGAAAAAGCGATTGATTTGTTAGAAAATGCCGTAAAAGAAGGGGTTAAAAATTAGCCTTTCGCTTCTCTAAAAAAGCTTGTGTACCCTCTTTAAATTCTGGATGGCCAAAGCATTGGCCAAAGGCTTTAATCTCTTGTTCAAAACCGTCTACGCCTTCTTGATAACCCGCATCAATCGCAGCCAATGCATGTCCCAAAGCATTAGAAGAATTCTGCATGATTTTATCGGCTAATATTGCAGCGCTCGCTAAAAGTTCTTCTTGAGCAACCACCTGGGTAACAAGACCAACTTGCAAGGCTTCTTCTGCCCCCATCATTCTACAGGTTAAAATCAAATCTGTTGCTCTCCCACGGCCAATGAGTTGCGCTAAACGCTGAGTTCCACCATAACCTGGAATAACCCCCAAAGAAGTTTCAGGTAAGCCCATACGGGCATTTTTTGAAGCAATTCTGATATGACAGGACAAGGCTAATTCAAGCCCGCCTCCTAGGGAAAAACCGTTAATGGCTGCAATCACTGGCTTAGAAGATTGCGCAATTAAATCAAAAACCTTCTCTTGTCCTTTACGCGATAATGCCTCCCCTTGCTGGGCGTCAAATTGTGCAAATTCTGCGATATCTGCTCCCGCGACAAAAGCTTTTTCACCGCTTCCCGTTAACACAATTACGCGAACTTCACTATCCTCTGCTAGGCCTTGAAATAAATGATGAAGCTCTTCTAATAGGGCAGCATTTAAGGCGTTTAATTTTTTAGGACGATGTAAACTTACCCAGGCAATTTTATCTTGTTTTTCAACTAAAAGGTGCTCAAATGTCATCATTGATTTATCGATTTAATTCTATATAAAAAGTGGTTCCTTTTTCAAAAGAAGAGCGAAAGTCTATTGTTCCATTAAAAGAAGAAATGATATTTTTTACAATGGCAAGGCCTAAGCCCATGCCCCCGGTTTTTGTAGTGAATTTTGGTTCAAATACCCTAGGGATATCATCTGGAGAAATCCCTGTACCATTGTCTTTAATCTGAACCTTTAGTTTTTGTTTTGTCGCCCTTAAGGTAACTTCAATCGCGGGAGATTTTCCTTGAGGGACAGCCTGAATCGCGTTCTGTATTAAGTTGGTCATTACCCTAATCCACTGGGTTCTATCGATAGGCCAAACCACAGCTTTTGAAGGGAAATTTAATTTGATTTTTGCCGTGTCAAAAATTTCTGTGGCAAGACGCGTAATTTCTGTAATGTCCTCTTCTAGGATATTGGGTTGTGGAAGGGTGGCAAAATCAGAGAAAGCACTGGCTACCCTACTCATGGTATCGATTTGCTCGATCAAGGTTTTAGAGAAATCGTTTAGTTTATCCAGACTATTTTCTGCTGAAGGGTCAAAACGCTGCTGAAAGCTTTGAATGGTCAATCGCATAGGGGTTAACGGGTTTTTAATCTCATGCGCTACCTGTTTGGCCATTTCCTGCCAGGCTTGCTCCCGTTCACTTTTTGCTAATTTTTCTGCACTCGCTTCTAAGGCATCTAACATACTGTTAAAAGAGGTCACTAGACTGTCGATCTCTTTACTGGCATTATCTAGTGTAACCCTTTTATTGCCTTTTAAGAGACCAATTTTATCGATTTTATTTCGAAGGTTTTCTATCGGACGTGTGATAAATCCTGACAATAAAAAGGCAAAAGAAAAAGTAATAATCGTCATCAATAAAGAGATCTGGTATACCCGGGTTAAAAAGGTGTTTAACTCTGTCGTGCTAAAAGATACATCTTCAAAATAAGGGAAATATAAAATCACATAAGGCTGCCCATTATCATCTGACAAGACACTGTAGGAGGATTGAAATTTTCCTTTCTCTGCTTGATTTTGTTGCAATAACCGAAGACTTTGATCTTCGAATAATTGCGTTATTACTTCTTGGGACAAGCGATAATTTTCGTCCTCTTTCCCCATTTCTGCATAAGAATAAAAAAGGGGTAAACCCTCTAGGGTAAAAAGCGCGTATTGCACTTTGTGAATGGCTGCAATAGAAGTGAATTCCTGCTGATAATTCGCCTTTTTTTGTTGAATTTCTTGAAAGGCAGTGTCGCGCTGCATCAAATAATTCAGATGGGTTTTTACTTGCGTTTCTTTTCGGAAAAGTCGTCTTAAATTATAGTCTTCACTTTGAGCATTGTATTGCAAATAAGAAGCGAAAAGGATTAACAATAAGGAGAAAATTGTCAGGACAATCATAGAGAAAAATATCCTCGACCTCAATGAAATTTTTCTTCCTCCCATAACTTTAATCCTTGCGTACTTTTTGGTACAGCTTAATCCCTAGCATCAATAAAACAGCTAATCCTACCAGAGACAATACCCCAAAAATCCAGTGAAAACTGCTCTTTAAAATCACCAAAAAGACAATGGCAAAAAGCAAGAGCGTTGCCCCTTCATTCCACACCCGCATAAACAGAGAAGAATATTGGATGTCGTCTTTTTGAAAGGCTTTAAAAATGCGATGGGTCTTGAAATGATACAGAAATAGCAACCCTACAAAAAACAGCTTGATTAACATCCAATCTTGTGTTAACCAAGACGGAATGATATAGAGTAAAAGCAGCGCAAAAATTGTCGCTAATACCGCCGATGGCCATGAGATGATATACCATAAACGCCTTGCCATCAATTTGAGTTGTTCTGCGAGAATTTCTCGATCTGGACTGGCTTTTTCCATCGCCTCAATGTGATAAATAAATAAACGAGGCATATAAAACAAGCCTGCAAACCATGTAATCACAAAGATTAAATGCAAAGATTTGATATAATTGTAATAGGCGTCCACCTTGATATAAGATTAATTATTCTGCTAAAAATACAAAAAGAAGAGAGCAAACGCTCTAGCTGGAAGCGATATATTTTCTCAGCTCTCGCTGTAAGAAGATGGCGGTAACCACCGTCGCGACCGCTTCTGCGATAGGAAAAGAGATCCACACCCCAAAAGAACCATAATAACGCGGCAAGATCAAAAGCAATGGAATAAAGAAAAAACCTTGTCTCGTCAAGGTCAATAATAAGGCAGGGATTGCTTTCCCGATTGCTTGAAAATAAGCCGACCCAATCAACTGAATCCCAATAATGGGCGTGCTTAAAAAGACCCAAGTCAAGACATTTGCTGTAGTTGAAACTACTTCGGGTTCATTTGTAAACACCGCTGCAATATGATCGGCAAAAAAGACAATCATTACAAAAACCAAGGTTGCTAATATCGTCGCATAAAGAATGGCTTTCTTGATGACTTCTACCACCCGCTCTTTTTTGTTTGCGCCATAATTAAAGCCTGCAATAGGAACAAAACCTTGTGTGATCCCAAGGATAGGGAAAAGAGCAAACATTAACATGCGGCTAATAATAGCATAAACGGCGACTAAATTCTCTCCTTCTAAGGTGAATAAAATATTATTCAGTAACAGGACCGTAACACTCACCACGGCTTGTCTGGCAAGGGTAACAAAGCCCAATCCTCCCATCTCTTTAACAATCTTTAAATCGAGTAATAGATCACTCCAACCTAAACTTAAATCTGATTTATTAGATAAAAAGAAATAGAGAATATACGCTCCACAAATGGCATAAGACAAGGTGGTTGCCCAGGCGGCACCTTCCATCCCCCAATCCATCTGATAGATAAAAATATAGTCTAAAATCAAGTTTGAGATTGAAGGCAACACCATGGCGTACATGGCATTCTTTGGCTTGCCTTCTGAACGAATGGTATTGTTTCCCATCATACAAAATCCTAGTATAGGCACTCCAATCATCACAATGATATAATAAATTCTAGCTAAGGGATAAAGCGCTCCCTTTCCACCAAATAATGGAATGATATGTTCCAAAAATACCAAGCCCATAATCATAAAGCTTAGGGTAAAAAGAAATGTTAGGGTCAACTGATTTCCAAAGACTTTATTCGCTCGTGCTTTTTCATTACTTCCTAAGGCCCTAGAGATAATAGAACCGCCACCCATCCCGATGGACATCCCTAAAGCGGCAATAAAGAAAGAAACTGGAAGAACAACATTGATGGCGGCAATTGCATTCGCACCGATCCACTGTCCCACAAAAATGGTGTCAATTAAAATATTGAGTGACATCACAAGAATGCCTATGGAAGCTGGAACCGCTTGCCGTATCAATAGTTTGCCAATGGGGTCTGTCCCCATTTGTATCGAGCGATCTGCCATTAGGCTTTTACGGGTGAAAGGGCCCATTCATCGACCCAGCGACTCATTACATTGATCCACTCTTCGCGATCATTAATGCAGGGAACTACTTCTAGGTGTTCTCCTCCATTATCTTCAAAATCTTCGGCAGCTTCCATGCCAATTTCTTCCAAGGTTTCTAGACAGTCTGAGACAAATGCGGGCGTGACCACCGCCATTTTTTTAGTGCCCTTTTTGGCGAAAGCCTCAATGGTTTTATCGGTATACGGCTGCAACCACGGATCGAGTCCCAGTCGCGATTGAAAAGAAGTGGAATAAGTCCCTTCTTTTAATTCTAAATATTCGGCAACTTGTTTTGTGGTTTCATAGCATTGATGACTATAGCAAAACTCATGGGCTGGAGAGTCGGTATGACAACATTTTCCATCCATTTTACAGTGGGACTTTGTGATGTCTGACTTGCGAATATGGCGTTTTGGCACCCCGTGATAGGAGAACAATAAATGCTCCCATTCTTTGTCTTTCAAATGGTCTTGAATCGAATTTGACAAAACTCTAACATAGTCTGGATGCTTGTAAAAAGGCGGCAAGGCCGTAAAGCTCATTTGCGGGAAATGCTGTTGGCGCAATTCTTCTGCCAAGACTAAAATAGTCTCTGTCGTCGCCATGGCAAACTGTGGGTAAAGCGGAATAATTAAGGTTTCTGTCACCCCTCTATCAGCTAAGGCTTGAAGCCCAGTTTTAATGGAAGGTTTTCCATAACGCATGGCCAATTCTACTGGGACACTCACTTTGTCCTGCACTTTCGCTTGAAGTCGTTCTGATAAAACGATTAAGGGTGATCCTTCTTCCCACCATATTTTTTTATAGGCTTTTGCCGATTTCTTTGGACGGGTATTTAAGATAATCCCCTTCACCAGTAAGGTACGGAATAGTTTAGGTAAATCAATTACCCTTTCATCCATTAAAAACTCTCCTAAATAGGTTTTTACATCTGGTGGGTTAGGGCTATCTGGCGACCCTAAATTGACCAATAAGACTCCTTTCATATACTTTTTCTTTTCTTTTATGGTGGAAAGCTCCGCCGGCAATTTTTTTACGAAGATAAGGATAGTAGGTATTTTTTTGGGGTGGTGCCATATTTCTTTTTAAAGGCAGCAATAAAATGACTTGCGGTAGAATAGCCAATCTTTAAGCCAACCTCGTTGACATTGTATTTCCCCGATTCAAGCATTCGTCTTGCCTCTTCCATTTTATGCGACAATAAATAGCCATAAACTGTATCCCCATAAAGTTGTTTAAAGCCTTCTTTTAACTTGCTAAGGCTTAGCTCAATTTCATCTGATAAGGCTTGTAAAGAGGGGGGTTCTGCCATATGGGTTAAAATGATTTCTTTGGCTTGCCTAATCTTACGTACATTTTCCTCGTCGACTAAAAATGGACATTGTTCACTGTTCGCATCCTCGCTTTTATTAAAATAAAGACTTAGCAATTCATACACCTTCCCTTTGAGATAAAGGGCCTGCATAGAGGGGTGAACATTCGCACTTAAAATCTGGCTCAACACCACCGCCATACTGGGGGTAATAATTGAAGTATCATAGTACTTTTTAGTCAAATTATCTGGACTCAAAAAGTGGATATGGTCGGCGTCTTGTGAAAACAAACTGTGAAACTTCTTGATAGAAATAACCACACTCACCAGCCATGCGTTAGGGGCTAACTTTAAATCCATGGGTAAATCCCGCTGGGGATTAAACAACAAGATATTGTTTTCTTCTTCTACTGGAAAGCTGTAATTCCCATCGTTAAAAAGAAAATCACCGCGGCCTTTTGTACAGAAATGAAACTGAATAAAACTGCTGCTCATCTCTCGTGTTTCACGAATAACCGCTGCACTATCATTTTGAAAACGCATCACAAAAAAGCCTTCTTCAATCTCGGTTAGCTTTGCTAAACTTTTATCGTTATTTTTATCCATCGAAAAGGAGGTTTATTTATTTAGAATAGTTCTTAATAGGCTTGTATAAGCCAAATTAAACACTTGTTTTTGTTGAATTTAATCAAAAATAATCGCTTTGCGTTACTTTCTCTACTTTTAGCGTTACTTTTTTTCTCTGGCGTCCTTTATTTTTGTAGTGGATTTAGATTTGATCATGAAGGTAGATTCTACTACACACCATTTTTATACCATTGGGATAAGCTATAAAACTGCTGACCTTAGTACAAGGGGGCAATTTAGCTTGAGCAATGAGCAATGTGTTAGCCTTCTCAAGGAAGCCAAGGAAAAAGGCATTAAAGAAATCTTGATCAACACCACTTGCAATAGGACAGAAATCTATGCCTATGCAGAACATCCCTATCAAATCATCAAATTACTTTGTGCCCATTCTGGGGGAGAGTTAGGTGTTTTTGAACAACTGGGATTTATCTTAAAGAACGAAGAAGCCATTCATCACATCTTTAAAGTAGGTACAGGATTGGACTCGCAAATTTTAGGAGACTTTGAAATCATCGGTCAATTAAAGCAAGGTTTTTATCGTTCAAAAAAATTAGGCCTAGTCAATGGCTTTTCAGAACGCCTGGTCAATGCCGTTATTCAAGCGAGTAAACGCATTAAAACCGAAACTAAGATTTCGACTGGAGCGACCTCTGTCGCTTTTGCTTCAGTGCAATATATCATTCAGAATATTGAGGCAGTTTCAGACAAAAACATTCTCCTTTTTGGTACCGGAAAAATAGGGAGAAATACTTGTGAGAACCTCATCAAGCATACCGAAAATGATCATATTGTTTTGATCAACCGCACCCACGAAAAGGCAAAAAATATCGCGGGAAAATTCAATGTCCTGGTCAAAGAATACGGCGAATTACCCACAGAAATTCGCAAGGCAGATGTAATGATTGTCGCTACTGGCGCACAGCTTCCCACTGTAGCAAAAGACATTATACATACCGAGAAACCCTTGCTAATTTTGGATTTATCCATCCCCAGCAATGTGCATGAAAATGTGAAAAACTTGGAGCATGTAAAAGTAGTTAACCTCGACACCCTTTCGCAGATTACCAACAAAACACTAGAAGAGCGCAAAAAGCACTTGCCCCATGCAGAAGAAATTCTTCGGGAAATTGAAGCCGAGTTTTCACAGTGGTTACACGACCGTCAATATGCCCCTACCCTGCGCGCTTTAAAAGCAAAACTAACGGCACAACAAACTGCCGAAATTAAAGCCCGCGAACGCAAACAAAACCTGCCAGAAGAAGCGACCCTAGTGTCTGATCAAATGATTCAGAAAATCACAGGACAACTCGCTAATTTCTTAAAAGAGAACCCAGCTAAAGCCAGCGACGCCTTAAACATTTTTAAAGACGTTTTTCAATTAGATCCTTCGCATCATGAATAGGGTTTTGCGCATAGGCACACGCGATAGCGCATTGGCCCTTTGGCAAGCAAACACCCTGCAAGAACGTTTGTTAGAACTAGGCATCACTGCAGAACTAGTTCCCATAAAAAGTCAGGGAGATCTCAATTTAGAGCAACCCCTCTATGCCATGGGGATCACGGGGATTTTTACTAAAACCCTGGATATTGCACTGCTCAATAAAGACATCGATATCGCCATTCACAGCATGAAAGATGTCCCTACTCAATTGCCCAAAGGAATTGTTCAAGCCGCTGTTTTAGAAAGAGGCGCAGTGGGAGATATCATGGTGTGGAAGAATAATATGGCTAAAGCCAAAGCGACAAAGACCATCGCCACTGGCAGTCTTAGAAGAAAGGCGCAATGGATGGCGGAAAACCCCCAAGACAAGATTGTTCCCTTGAGAGGAAACATTCAAACCCGCCTTAAAAAACTGCAAGAAGAAGACTGGGATGGCGCCATTTTTGCCGAAGCCGCCCTGCATCGACTAGACATTAAAGACGAAATCGTTGAATCGCTCGACCAACTGTTACCCGCTCCAGCACAAGGGGCTTTAATGGTAGTGTGCCGTTTAGAAAACGAAGATATCGCTCAGCAACTCACTTTACTCAATGACCGTGAAGCAGAAATTTGCACTCAGGTTGAACGCGATTTTTTAAGTACCCTAGAGGGAGGCTGTACCGCCCCAATAGGAGCATATGCTTATTGCGAAAAGGATACCGTCCATTTTAGTGGAGGACTATATTCTTTAGAGGGGAGCCTTCCGCAAGAAATCAAAAAGCGCTTCCCTAAAAAAGAGGCAGATAAAATGGGGGCGATACTCGCCAAAGCATTACTCCAACAAGGGGGAGACCTATTGATGAAAGAATTCAAAAAAGGGCATGCATAACATTAGACTTTTATCGACTAAATGTTTGCCTGTTGAACAGCAAAACAGATTGATCCAAACAGGCGTGAGCTATAGCTGTTGGGACTTTATATCAACTACCGCAAAAAGTTTTGAAGCCGACCTAAACAATAAGTCCTTAATCTTTAGCTCTCAAAATGCGGTTAAAGCTGTCTTTAATCAATTCCGCAATAGCGCAAATAATTGCTATTGTGTGGGAGAAAAAACCCAAAAGCTATTAGAAGAAAATGGTCAAAAAGTGATCAAAATGGCTCAAAATTCGTCTATTTTAGTTGATTTTATCCTAAAAAACGCTAAAAACGAGTCGTTTTTGTTTTTTACCGGAAACCGCAGAATGCCAAATATTGAAGCCGCTTTTAAACAAGAAAAAAAGGCATTAGAAGTTATTGAGACCTACACGACTATCGCACAACCCAAAGTCATGGGGGATTATGACGCTGTCCTTTTTTACAGCCCTTCTGGCGTCGAAAGCTATTTACAAAACAACAGCCTGGCGCAAACCACTAGTTTTGCACTAGGGGAAACAACGGCGAAATGCCTACAAACTTATACCGATAACATTATCACAGCGAGCCAACCCACCATTGAGCATTTAATTGCCGCTGTTAGAAAATACACCACAACACTAGCATGATACAAAACGATTTATTTTTACGCGCTTTAAAAGGAGAAACGGTTGAACGACCACCCGTATGGATGATGCGTCAAGCAGGAAGATACCTTCCAGATTTCATGAAACTCAAGGCAAAGTATGATTTCTTTACCCGCTGTCAAACCCCAGAACTAGCGACTGAAATCACCATCATGCCCATTGATCAAGTGGGGACAGATGCCGCTATTCTCTTTAGCGATATTTTAGTGGTCCTTCAAGCCATGAATATTGAAGTAGAAATGAAACCAGAAGTGGGGCCATGGATTCCCACTCCCATTCGTTCAGAAAAAGAACTCAACGAAGTTATTGTCCCCGATGCCCAAGTCGCTTTAGGCTATGTTATCGATGCGGTTAAAATGACCAAACAAGCCTTGAACGACCGCGTTCCTTTAATCGGTTTTGCGGGGTCTCCCTGGACCTTGCTGTGTTATGCTGTTCAAGGGCAGGGCTCAAAAAACTTTGACATAGCAAAAGCCTTTTGCTTTAGTCAACCCGAACTAGCGCACCGCCTATTGCAAATGATTACCGATACCACCATCGATTACCTAAAAGCAAAAATAGCTGCGGGAGTTGATGCCGTGCAACTA
Source organism: Candidatus Arcticimaribacter sp. (assembly GCA_039768455.1). Lineage (GTDB taxonomy): Bacteria > Bacteroidota > Bacteroidia > Flavobacteriales > Flavobacteriaceae > Arcticimaribacter. The sequence continues at coordinate 32,614 of JBDNAJ010000015.1, read as the reverse complement.
TTTGACTCTTGGGGAGGATTACTTTCTCCAGACGATTACAATATCTTCTCTTGGCCTTATATCCAGCAAATCGTTACCGCTTTAAAAGACGATATCCCCGTGATTGTCTTTGGAAAAGGCTGTTGGTTTGCCCTTCACGATATGGCAAAATCTGGCGCTTCTGCTCTAGGGGTGGACTGGACCTGTTCTGCCCGCAATGCGCGTTACCTCTCTGGAGGTCAAATTACCCTTCAAGGAAATTTTGATCCATCGCGTTTGCTCTCTCCTATCCCCACCATTAAAAGCGAAGTCAAGAAAATGATTGACGGCTTTGGAAAAGATCGCTATATCGTAAACCTAGGTCATGGGATTCTACCCAATATCCCCGTTGATCACGCCCAGGCTTTTGTCGATGCAGTAAAAGAATATAAAGTATAAATCATGCGCACCCAATTTTACAAGTACATCTGTGACCTACAAGACACCATTACTGCAGCCATTGAAAAAGTAGATGGTCAAGCCAGCTTTCAAGAAGACCTCTGGGATCGTCCAGAAGGTGGCGGTGGCCGCACTCGCGTAATTGAAAACGGAGCTGTTTTTGAAAAAGGAGGCGTCAATATTTCTGGGGTTCATGGAACCTTACCCGCTACCATGCAAACGCATTTTAATGTGAGTGAGGCTTCTTTTTATGCCTGTGGTTTAAGTCTAGTTCTTCACCCTAAAAACCCTTTAGCTCCCACAGTTCACGCTAACTGGCGTTATTTTGAATTGTATGATGCCAATGGTGAAATCGCCGATCAATGGTTTGGCGGAGGCCTTGATTTAACTCCCTATTATCTTTTTGAAGAAGATGCCATACACTTTCATCAAACGTGTAAAGATGCTTGCGATCGACATGATCCTTCTTTCTATGCAACCTATAAAAAACGTTGCGACGAATATTTCTGGAACGCCCATCGCAATGAAGCCCGTGGTTTAGGAGGCTTGTTTTTTGACTACCTCAAGCCGCAACAAAAAAGCATGGAAGAATGGTATGCTTTTGTGACAGACGTAGCCAATCATTTTCTTACCGCCTATGTACCCATTATTGAAAGAAGAAAAGACCTTCCCTTTACTGAGGCACAACGCAACTGGCAAGAAATTCGTCGTGGACGATATGTAGAGTTTAATCTTGTTCACGATAAAGGAACCTTGTTTGGTTTAAAGACCAATGGCCGTATTGAAAGTATTTTAATGAGCCTGCCTCCACAGGTACAATGGAAATACAATCATGAACCCGAAGCAAATTCTCCAGAAGAAGAGCTCATCAAAGTATTGAAACAGCCTAAAAATTGGGTCGAACTAAAATAGATTCTTTATCTTGATTAAAAGTACAAAGAGATGAGCACCTTATCTATATTAATTGTCTTACCCCTCTTGATCATCTTTTCCTATGTGTTTGATATAATCGCACGGAAAACAAAATTTCCAGCAGTCATTCTCTTGATGTTTACTGGGATCAGCGTTCGATTAGCCACGACCATTTACGGTATAGATGAATTTGATTTTTTAGATGGGCTTATTCCTGTTTTAGGTACCATTGGATTAATTTTAATTGTTTTAGAAGGAGCCCTTGAACTCAATATTACAGTAGATAAACTACCCGTGATCATCAAAGGATTTCTCGCCGCTGGGCTTATTTTAATCCTTAATGTAATCGCGATTAGTCTGGCTTTTGAACACCTTTTAGGCATGTCTCATCAAGCAGCGATAATTTATGCGACACCTCTTTCGATTATTAGTAGTGCGGTGGCCATTCCCTCTAGTGCAGGATTGAGACAGCAAGAAAAAGAGTTTGTGGTTTATGAGTCCACCTTTTCAGATATCTTAGGGATCATGTTGTTTAATTATGCGATTCGGCAGTTTGAAACCAATCAATCTCTGGTTAGTCCAGAATCCCTTATCGCTTTAGGATTGCAAATTTTAGGGGTCATTATAGTCTCTTTATTCATCACCTTTTGTCTGTTTCAATTGCTACAAAAAATTGAACATCACGTAAAGTTCTTCCTCATTTTAGCTTTACTTATCTTAGTCTATGCCTTTGGGAAATTCTTCCATCTTCCTGCCTTAGTCACGATCTTTATCTTTGGCTTATTTTTAAGCAATGTAAAGGCCTTATTACCGGGATTTTTAAAAAGGCGTCTCGACTTAGAAGAAACCGAAAAAGGCTTACACGAGTTTCATATTTTAACGGCTGAATCTACCTTTTTAGTCAAAACCTTTTTCTTTCTTTTCTTTGGATTCTCCATTAAAATAACTGACTTTACTTCCACAGAACCCTTTGTTTATGGCTTGGTCATTTTTGGAATCATGTGGGCATTACGCTATGTGTATTTTACAGTAACTACCTTTAAATTAAGTCCTTCCCCTTTGGTGTTTATTTCGCCTCGCGGCTTGATTAGTATCCTTTTATTTCTTCAAATTGCAGAAGTTAAATTTTTAGGCGAAGCCAAAGTATTGATCGACGAAAAAGTTCTTTTAGTCGTCATTCTAGCCTCGATGCTCGTCATGACAAGAGGTACGATGAAAAAAGAAACTGCACTCCCTGAAGAAATTACACTTCCCGAAGAGCAAGATATACTCCCGCCAGATCAAACAACAGCGCTTCCCCCAGAAGAAAACAATCCAGAGATCAACCCCCCTACAGAAGAAGAAACCTTATAAAGACATGTATCCGTTAAAACGCAATAGAAGATTAAGAACCAGTGCTGCTGTTAGGAGCCTAATACGCGAACAAAGCCTTAATGTAGACGATTTTATTGTCCCCTTATTTGTAGTCGAGGGAAGCAACATCAAAGAAGAAATCCCCTCTATGCCAGATTATTATCGCATGAGTTTAGATTTAGTCATTGAGGAAGTGAAATCCCTATGGGATTTAGGCTTAAAGAGTGTATTGCTTTTTGTAAAAGTGCCTGATCTCTTAAAAGACAACAAAGGTACCGAAGCTTTAAATCCAAAAGGCCTGATGCAGCTTGCCATACAAACTGTAAAAAAAGCCTGCCCTGAGATGCTGGTCATGACCGATGTTGCACTAGACCCTTATTCTTCTTATGGACATGACGGGATTGTAGAAGAGGGCATCATTCTCAATGATCCCACCAAAGAAGTTTTGGCCAGAATGGCCTTATCACACGCCCAAGCAGGAGCTGATTTTGTCGCGCCTAGCGATATGATGGACGGTCGGGTAGAACAGATTAGAGAACTGCTAGAAGCAGAAGGCTTTCATCATACTGGGATCATGAGTTATAGCGCGAAATATGCCTCTTCTTTTTATGGGCCTTTTCGCGATGCCTTAGACTCGGCCCCAGGTTTTGGGGATAAAAAAACCTATCAAATGGATTTTCACAACCGCAAAGAAGCCATAAGTGAAACCTTACTCGACATCGAAGAAGGCGCAGATATCGTGATGGTAAAACCTGGGATTGCCTATTTAGACATCATTCGAGACCTCGCCGAACAGATTGAAACCCCCATTGCGGCCTATCAAGTGAGTGGAGAATATGCGATGTTAAAAGCTGCTGCCGCAAAAGGCTGGATCGATTATGACGCCATCGTTTATGAGCAACTCATTGCGTTTAAACGTGCTGGAGCTTCATTGATAGCCACTTATACCGCAAAAGACGCAGCACGTATTTTAGGCGCTTAAATTAAAAAGGCACTGTTTTTGCGGTTTCTGGATAACAAAAACAATTATCCATGAAACGCCCTTTAATCATTTGGACCTGTTGTTTGCTATTTCTCGCCTGTATTGGAGAAGACTTTGTAGACGACTATGTTGATCCTAATTTAAGAATCACTAACGCTATTATTAGCATAAGAGAAGGCTTGAGTTATCAATTCGAAGCTCAGTTTTTTGATGAATCGGGGAGAAAGGTGGACCAACCTAGTCTTGAATGGTCAGCAGTTCCTCCTAGCGCGGTAGAAATCCAACCCGATGGAACCCTTAAAGCCCTAAAAGCAGGAAATGTAATGCTTAGCGTTAAGACCGTGGGTTTACAAGGAAACCCCATTGAAGCTACTTTATCTTTTACGATTAGTCCCAAAGTGGTAACAGAGATTTCAACTGAAACCACAGATACAACAACTAGTACGACAGACACATCGACCTCTACCTCTGACACCTCAACTGCAACAACAGATACCACTACAAGTACGTCAGATACGGCGACTTCAACTTCAGATACCTCAACAGCTACTTCGGATAGTTCAACGAGTACCTCTGATACAACCAGTTCAACAACAGACACAACCACATCGACAAATACAGATAACGAAGACAACAATGGCGATGAGGATAACACTAATGGCGGTACAGATGATGGAATTGTCGTAGCCCCCCAGTTTTTTGAGGGACAAATTCGAACAACCTCTAGTTATGCCCTTGAAGGAAACTTCCGCCTAGAGCACAACGGAACGCAACTCATCCTTAGCATAGATGACAGCTATCGCGCGTCTTCTTCTCTCCCAATGCTATACCTATATTTAACAAACAACCCTAATTCGCCAGAGGACGGCTATGAAGTAAGTTTAGTAACTGTTTTTTCAGGAGCACACAGCTATACTCTACCCGCTTCGATTGGGTTGATGGATTATAAATACCTTCTCTACTGGTGTAGACCTTTTCGGGTAAAAGTAGGCGACGCACAAATTTTTGATTGATGAAAAAGTTAATACTACTTTATGCTTGCTTATTCGGGATGAATCTACAAGCACAATGGACACAAGAAAAAGGAAAAGGCTATTATAAAATAGGAGTGTGGTGGCTAGAAGCAGATGAACACTATACGAATACCGGACTCGTTGATCCTAACGCAACAAGGGGCTTATTTATCACTAGTTTCTTCGGCCGTTATGGCCTCAACGATAAAATTACTTTAATCGGTTATATCCCCCATACCAGGGTTTATCAAAACAATCAAGTATTCAGTTCTGGAAATCCTACTGTCCCTGGTGAAGAATATTCAAGCATAGGAGACATTAATCTGGGAGTGGAATATCAGGTAGCTAAAAATAAAGGCTGGGCCCATTCCATCTCCCTTAGTTTAGGTTTACCCAGCGGGAAAAATCGCGGCGGGAGTGATGGGAGCTATCAAACAGGAGATGGAGAATTTAATCAGCTGTTGCGTTTTCACACCGGGAAATCTTATCAATTAGGAGCACAGCATTTTTATGCCAAAGCAAGTGTGGGCGTCAATCAACGTTCAAATGGCTTTTCAGATGAATTTCACGCAAATATTGAAACAGGAACCAAAGTTTTTAAAGAGAAAATTTTACTTCTATTAAGAAGTAACACCATACAGTCTTTTCACAATGGTAGCCTAGACGCATCAAACAGCAATGGAAGTATTTTCGCGAACAATGTCGAGGTGGTCAATCTAGGAGGTGAGTTGATCTATCAATTAAGTCCAAAATTGAGTTGGGGACTTAGTGGTTCTTATCCCCTCAGCGGTCGAGTATTATACAGAGCTCCCGCCTTTTCGACCGGAATTTCTTATCAACCATAGCACGCTTTTCAATAAAACGAATTAGTTGTATTTCATTGATTTAAATTTAATTATCCTCATTACAACTTTATTTTGTCTACCTTTATATTCTATATTAATAACACCGTCTTGGATATACATTACTTTGATAGTCCATTGGGTACAATTAAGGTAAGAGGTGATGTCGCGGGAGTTCAAGAAGTGCTTTTTGAAGAAAGTGCCCTTGAAATGGAAAATACTGTACCCATAAGTTTAGTTCCCTGTGTGGAACAGCTTCAGCAATACTTTGCTGGCAATCTTCATATGTTTAATTTTAAAATGAATCCTCAGGGGACAGATTTCCAAAAGGCCATCTGGAATTTATTAAAGGAACTTCCCTTTGGTAGTACAATTTCTTACTTAACATTATCGCGCCTTTATGGGAATACAAAGGCTGTTCGAGCTGTCGCTGCGGCTATAGGAAAAAATCCTATCTTAGTGGCTATTCCATGCCATAGAGTGATCGGCAGTGATGGTACACTGGTGGGTTATTCTGGGGGATTAGACAGAAAAGAGACCTTACTTGAAACCGAAGGCTTCCCTGTCCAAAAGAGATTAATTTAATGCGCCGTTAAAAACGGTATTACTATGAAACAATTTTTGCGTTACACTTTAGGAGCTATCCTCCTCTTTCTACTTGTACTTTACATTAGCCCTTACAATTTCATCTTTATTGCAGCAAAGCAAGCCATTAAAACAGGTCGGGATACGGCCTTTTTAGAGGATTATCAACACTTTGATAATGCAGTAGTAAAAGCGTCAAATAGCCCTGAAGAATGGCCTAAACACGCACAGTACAACAGTATCCCTTTATCGGATAAAATCGCTGAGGTGCATAAGAAGTATGAATCGGTTGCTTTTTTGGTGATTCACAAAGACAGCTTGTTACACGAATCTTATTATCAAGATTATTCTGATATTTCAAAGAGCAATTCGTTTTCTGTTGCAAAAAGCTTTGTTTCAGCCATGTTAGGAAAGGCCATTGATCAAGGGCATATCGAAAGTTTAGATCAAAAAGTGGGCGACTTTTATCCCGAATTTAGCGAAGGTTTAGCCGCAGACTTAACCGTGGGCGATTTGTCTTCTATGGCAACTGGACTAGACTGGAACGAGAAATACGACCTTTCTATCAATGGAATGATGGAGGCGTATATCACGCCAAATTTAGATAAGCTAATGCTAAATCGAAAAATTGTAACTCCCCCAGGAGAAGGCTTTGTCTATTACAGTGGCGCCACACAACTCTTAGGGATGGTCATTAAAAAGGCCGTGGGACAATCTTTAAGCAGTTATTTTTCTGAAAACTTTTGGCAACCTATGGGTGCCATGGAAGATGCTTTATGGCAAATAGACAGCAAAGAAAATGGCATGGAAAAGGCCTATTGTTGCTTTGCGACAAATGCAAAAGATTTTGCCCGCATGGGGAAATTATATAAAGACCACGGAAAGTGGAATGGCAAACAATTACTCGACTCTGCCTTTATTGCAAAAAGTACCCAACCGCGATTTGAAGACAGCCCAGAATATGGATATGGCTGGTGGCTAGCTCAATACAAGGGAGAAAACGGTTATGCGATGCGTGGTCACTTGGGGCAGTATATTATCGTCTTCCCAGAAAGTGATTTGATCATTGTTCGTTTGGGACGTCAAAAAGGACCAAAGAAAGACCGTTTTGGGCCACAAAGCTTCCACGACTATATACAAGAAGGTTTTGAAATGATAGCAAATGTTACGCAACCTTGATTTAGCAAAAATCTTATTCCTGGACATCGAGACCGTCCCAGAAGAACAAAAACACGATGGATTGTCGCCTGAAAGGCAAGCCTTGTGGGAACAAAAAACAGCCTATCAGCGCAAAGGGGATCAAAGTCCTGAAACGTTTTATGAAAGAGCAGGCATATGGGCAGAATTTGGGAAAATTGTATGCATCTCTGTAGGCTTTTTTGACACAAATGCTCCTAACAGCAATCAACTTAGAATTAAAAGTTTTGCTGGCGAGGAAGAAAATATTCTCTTACAGTTTAAGCAACTTTGCGACGAACACTTTTATTTAAAATCTCACTTGCTTTGCGCCCACAACGGGAAAGAATTTGATTTTCCCTATATCGCAAGACGCATGGTAATTCACAGGATAAATCTGCCTAAAATCCTCAACCTCTTTGGGAAAAAGCCTTGGGAAGTACAACATCTCGATACCCTCCAATTATGGAAGTTTGGGGACTACAAGCACTACACCTCTTTAGCTTTATTAGCTGAAATTTTTGGAATCCCAACACCTAAAGATGATATCGATGGCAGTGATGTTGCTCGCGTTTATTATCAAGAAAAAAACCTCGATCGCATTGTGCGCTATTGCGAAAAAGACGTCTTAACTTTAGCCCAAGTATTTTTAACTTTCTTGAATAAACCCTTATTGGAGGAAAACCAAATTGTATGGCTAAGCGAATAGATGCAGCACTTTTATCCATTGATAACTTATCCCTTTCTATCGGCGGGAATCGCATTCTAACGGACATCAATTTAAACGTTAAAACCAACGAAATTGTCGCTCTAGTAGGGGAATCTGGTAGTGGGAAATCTGTCACCGCTCAAGCTGTGATGGGGTTATTGCCCAAAAAACAAACCCAGATTGAAAGTGGTACTATCCATTTTGACAACAACAATTTACTTGACCTGACCACAAAAGAATGGGAAAAACTTCGCGGAAACGAATTAGGGATGGTTTTTCAAGAGCCGCAATCTTCGCTTAATCCATCGATGCGCTGCGGTGAACAAATTGAAGAACTGGGGCGGCAACATCTGTCTAATGATCTTTCTAAGCAGGCCCTTAGGGCCAAAGTTATTGAAGCACTTACCCATGTACAATTACCCGATCCTGAACGTATTTATGGGGCTTACCCACATCAATTGAGCGGGGGGCAAAAGCAACGCATCATGATTGCCATGGCGCTATTTTGCGCGCCAAAACTTTTGATTGCAGACGAACCTACAACCGCATTAGACGTCCTAGTCCAAAAAGAAATCATTGAATTGATCAAATCCCTACAAGACCAATACCAAATGAGTGTTTTATTTATCTCACACGATTTGTCTCTTGTCGCGAATCTAGCTGATCGTATCGCTGTGATGCAAGCCGGAAAAATCGTAGAACAAGCTCCTACAAAAACGCTCTTTCAAAATCCCCAGCACCCCTATACAAAAGGGCTACTCAATGCCCGACCCCCAAAAGATCAACGCCTGCGAGAATTGCCCACTTTAAGTGATTTTTCTCATGGAGATTTTCAACCGCAAATTGTTGCCCAAAAAGAAAGAGAACAACAGCACAAAAAACTGTACAAACAAGCTCCTTTATTAAGTGCAAAACAACTAGAAAAAAGCTATTTAAACCCCTCTTTACTAGGTAAGCAACAAAGCCCAACACTAGCGCTTAAAGATATTAGCTTTGACCTTTATCCCGGGGAGACCTTAGGTTTAGTCGGTGCGTCTGGTTGTGGGAAATCTACCTTAGCTAAAGCCCTTGTCTTTCTCGATCCTGCGAACCGTGGAGAAGTTTATTGGAAAGGAGGATTGATTAAAAGGGAACAGTCTCAACAGATTAAACAACTGCGCAAAGACATACAGTTTATTTTTCAGGATCCTTATGCAGCGCTTCATCCATTAAAGACGATTGCTGCAGCGATTGACGAAGTATTAGTGGTACATACTAGCTTTGATTCTTTGGAGCGAAGCGAAAGAATTACAGCCCTTTTAACACAGGTAGGCCTCTCCCCTGATTTTAGTAATCGTTACCCGCATCAACTTTCTGGAGGGCAGCGACAACGCGTCGTGATTGCAAGAGCACTGGCGGTTGAACCAAAGGTATTATTGTGTGACGAAAGCGTCGCAGCACTCGATATTTCTGTGCAAGCACAAGTGTTGAATTTGTTAAATCACCTCAAAAAAGAACTGAAGCTTTCTTACCTTTTTGTCTCCCACGATTTAAATGTCGTCAAACACATGGCAGATCGCATTATAGTGATGCATCAAGGCTCTATTGTTGAAGAAAACGAAGCCGACGTACTGTATCACAATCCGCAAACAGAATTTTCTAAAGCGCTTTTAGCCGCAATTTTATAATAGATAAGCCAATTCTATTATTCTATACAAATCTTTTGACGTAAGTCTTGAGTAATCCTTCCCTATGGCGCTGGATTAGGAATCCTTTCTTGTACTGCCTCTATTGCTTTTAACACCTCTTTTGAAAGGTCAACATCGATGGAAGCGATATTTTCTTCTAGCTGCTCAAGGTTGGTCGCACCGATAATATTTGAAGTGACAAAAGGTCGATCAGTGACAAAAGCTAAAGCCATTTGCGTAAGCGAAAGGTTAAATTCTTGCGCGATTTTATAGTATTCGTCTGTGGCTAAAACACTGTTGTCTCCATTAAAACGGGCTAAATTAGGAAAGAGTTTAAAGCGAGAGTTTTCTGGCATCCCATTGCGGTACTTCCCAGTTAAACGACCAAAGCCTAACGGAGAATAAGCCAGCAAGCCCATTCCTTCTCGCATGCACATTTCTGAATTGCCTACCTCGAACAAACGATTGAGTAAGTTGTAAGGGTTTTGAACCGTAATCATTTTTGGGTATCCTTTTTCGGCTAATTGCAAACAGCGGTGTATGCCCCAGGGAGTCTCATTTGACAAACCAATATGTTTGATTTTCCCTTCTTGAATTAGTTCTGCAAGGGTTGCTAGAATGGCTTCAAAATTATCTTCCCATGGATCTTTATCTGGATGTCCTTTATAGCCTCGAACGCTAAAAAAGTTTGTTTTTCTCTCTGGCCAGTGCAACTGATACAAGTCTAGATAATCAATGTTTAAACGCTTTAAACTCCCCTCAAGCGCTTCGCGAATGTGCTTTGGGCTAAACATATCATGATCGCGGATATGAGCAGTATAAGCGCCACCTCCAACAATCTTTGAGGCGAGTACAATTTTATCGCGATTTCCTGTCTTTTTAAACCATGTCCCCATGATGCGTTCAGTATCGGCATAGGTTTTTGCGGTAGCAGGAACGGGATATAATTCTGCGGTATCAAAAAAGTTAATCCCCCTTTCAAGGGCAAGATCCATTTGGGCATGGCCTTCGGCTTCTGTGTTTTGATTCCCAAAGGTCATCGTTCCTAAACACAACTTTGAGACCTTAATATCTGTTGAGGGTAATACGGTATATTTCATCATTTATTTAGTCTTCAACACCTTCAAGTAAGGCAGCAATTTTATCCAATTTTGGGGTTAAAATCACTTCTATTCGTCTATTTTTTGCTTTTCCTGTCGCCGTTTTATTGGTGGCCAACGGTTGATGTTGTCCTCTACCTGCAGCGGTTAAATTTTCGGCTTTAATGCTGTTGTTCTTTAATAATAACTTGACAATCTCTGTGGCTCTTTTAGTGGATAAGTCCCAGTTTCCGCTCAAGTTATCATTGCCAATATAGGGATCAGAATCTGTATGTCCTTCAATCAAAACAGCAATTTCTGGGTTTGCCGCTAAGACATTTCCTAACTGCTTTAAGGCTTGTTTCCCGGTGCTTGCTACAGACCAACTTCCCGACTGGAACAACAACTTATTTTCCATAGAAACATAAACCTTCCCCCCGCGTTGTTCTACAGAAAGACCATTGCCTTTAAAGCTGACTAAAGCATCAGCTAAAGAATTCTTCAAGGCACTCATCAAGGCCTCTTTATCAGCGATTAATCCTTCGAGCTCTTCTACTCTGGCGATGCGCGAAGACAATTCGTTACTCAAAGAATCTAATAGGGTTCTTTCAGACAACAGTTCCCCTTCTTTGATTTGAATTTCTTCTAAAAGTCCGCGGTTTTTTTCGATGCTCGCTTGCAATGCTTCATTGCTGTTCTGTTCTAAAGCGGTATACGCATCTTGTAAGGTCGCTAAGGTACCCGAAGTCGTGGCGAGCATTTGACTTTGCTTTTCATATTGCCCCACTAATTCACCATAGTGATAACGTAAAGAATCATAGTTTTTAATGAGTTGGTCATGCTCTGTTTCTAAGGCTGCATTTTCCCCTTTTAGGGTAGCATATCGACTTTCTATTTCGTTAAAGATTTTAGAAGAAACGCAACTTGTGCATAAGGGCAAAATCAATAAAAGAAGGAATTTTTTCATCTATATTATTTTGGTTTAACTTAATTCAACCACAACTGGGCAATGGTCAGAATGATAGGCTTCTGGTAAGATATATGAACGGGAAATATTTTCTTTCAAAGGCGCACTAACCAATGCATAATCGATTCGCCAACCTTTATTGTTCGCGCGAGCATTGGCGCGATAACTCCACCAACTGTAATGATGAGGATCAGGATTTAAATGACGAAAAGAATCAATAAACCCGCTTTGTAAAAAGTGATCTAACCATTCTCGTTCTTGTGGTAAAAAACCAGAGACATTTTTATTCCTTACTGGGTCATGAATATCAATTGCTTCGTGGCAAATATTGTAATCCCCGCAAATTACAAGTTGAGGAAAATCTTGTTTTAAGCTATCGATGTATTCCTTGAAGTCGTCCATGAATTTAAACTTGTATTCCAGACGGTCTGTGTTTGTCCCAGAAGGGAGATAAAGACTCATCACAGAACATGTGTCAAAGTCTGCTCTTATTACCCGTCCTTCAAAATCCATGTGATCAATCCCGGTACCATAGGTGACGTTATTAGGAACTGTTTTGCTTAAAATCGCGACTCCGCTATAACCTTTTTTCTGAGCAGAAAACCAATAGTGTTGATAGCCTAAGGCTTCAATTTCTGTCATGTCGACTTGCTCTTGCATGGCTTTGGTTTCTTGCAGGCAAACCACATCTGGATCAGCGACTTTTAACCATTGAACAAAATCTTTTTTAAGCGCAGCGCGTATTCCGTTAACGTTATAGGAAATAATTTTCATCGTATCTAAATTACCAATTTGTTCTCTATCTTTATAACGCACCTAATCTTTTAATCTACAAACTATGAACACTTTTGTCAACCAAATCAACAAAAGGAGTTTTTCCTTTTTACTGCTTTCCATTTTCTTTTGTTGGAGCATAAGCGCTCAAAATAAAGCAACCAAAGACAGCTTGATCACCAAGCACGAGGTTCGCTTAGATATCTTTCAATTGATTGTACTTCCAGGAATTGATGTCTCCTATGAACGCTTTATTGATGATTTATCGAGTTGGGGGGTCTCTGCTTTCATCAATTTTGACAATGAGTTTTCTGAAGCCTACCGCTTTGAATACTTTGAAATCTCCCCCTATTATCGGTTGTATTTTAAAAGAACAAACACCCATAATTCAGGCTTTTTTGTACAACCTTTCCTTAGTTTAACATCTGGAGAATATGATTATTATTCTGAAGACTTAAACTTTAACATAGCTAATAATCATAGTGACGATGACGTAAAAGATTTTTTTGGATTAGCCGGCGGGGCGGTTATTGGTCGCAAATGGGTCAATCAAAAACGATATTCGTTTGAAATTCACGCAGGAGTTGGCCGATATTTTATATTCGAATCAGACAGTAATGCCTATCGAGACGGTACTGCTTATCCCAGAATAAACTTTTCTATTGGCAGAAGATTTTAAATGTTCTTCAACCAGTGTTTAACATTGAGCTTTGCATCTAAATAAGCCGAGAGATCTGCAATAGCAATACGCTCTTGCTCCATACTATCTCGATCGCGAAGGGTCACTGTCTTGTCTTCTAAAGATTGGTGATCGACCGTAATACAGTAAGGCGTCCCTAGTGCATCTTGACGGCGATAACGGCGTCCAACGGCGTCTTTTTCGTCATAAGCAACCGCTTGTTCCCATTTAAGGCTATCGACAATTTCGTGCGCTAAATCTGGCAAACCGTCTTTCTTTACTAATGGAAGCACGGCCACTTTTGTAGGGGCTAAAACGGCTGGTAGTTTTAACACGGTGCGTTGACTCCCGTCTTCTAAAGTTTCTTCTCGAAGCGCCCAAGAAAAAGTCGCTAAGAACATTCTGTCTAGTCCAATCGAAGTTTCCACCACATAAGGAACATAGTTCTCGTTGCGTTCTGGATCGAAATACTGTAATTTTTTTCCAGAAAACTCTTCGTGACTAGATAAATCAAAATCTGTTCTAGAGTGGATTCCTTCTAATTCTTTAAAGCCAAAAGGGAATTTGAATTCGATATCTGCAGCGGCGTCGGCATAATGGGCTAACTTTTCATGGTCGTGGAAGCGATAATTATCCTCGCCCATCCCTAGCGATAAGTGCCATTTTAAACGGGTTTCTTTCCACTTTTCATACCATTCTTTTTGTGTCCCTGGGGGAACAAAGAATTGCATTTCCATTTGTTCAAATTCGCGCATGCGAAAAATAAACTGTCGAGCGACGATTTCGTTTCTAAAGGCTTTTCCTGTTTGAGCAATTCCAAACGGGATTTTCATACGTCCTGTCTTTTGCACATTGAGGAAGTTGACAAAAATCCCCTGAGCAGTTTCTGGACGTAAATATAAATCCATGGCAGACTCTGCAGAGGCGCCTAGTTTTGTGCCAAACATCAAATTAAATTGCTTGACGTCGGTCCAGTTTCTAGAGCCAGACTCTGGGCAGGCGATTTCTAATTCTTCAATCAACGCTTTGACATCGGCTAAATCTTCTTTTTCTAAAGATTGCCCTAAACGCTTTAAGATGGCATTAATTTTATCTTGATACCCAACTACGCGTGGGTTGGTTGAAATAAACTGAGCTTTATCGAAGGTTTCACCAAAACGCTTTACCGCTTTTTTGACTTCTTTCTCAATTTTTACTTCAATTTTAGCGCAGTAATCTTCTACTAAAACATCTGCGCGATAACGCTTTTTAGAATCTTTATTATCGATTAATGGATCATTGAACGCATCGACATGGCCAGAAGCTTTCCAGGTGGTGGGATGCATAAAGATTGCGGCGTCGATTCCCACAATATTACTGTGCAGTTGCACCATGGCTTTCCACCAGTAGTCACGTATATTTTTCTTGAGGGCTGCACCATTTTGTGCATAGTCATACACAGCGCTTAAACCGTCGTAAATTTCACTTGAAGGGAATACAAAACCGTATTCTTTTGCGTGGGAAATGATCTTCTTAAAATCTGTCATGCTGCAAAAATAACCCTTTTTCGTATTTTGGAGGAACCAAATCGCCTTGAAATGTTCGTTCCTCTTTTTCGCCTGCTACAGGCTGTTTTTGAATTGTTTTTCCCGCTCCTATGCATTAACTGTCAAAAGGAAATTAATTCCCGTCAAAAAATCTTGTGCCTTCACTGTGAACTCGAGTTGCCTTTGACCTTTTTCCATTTGATTCACCCCTCGCCTTTAAAACGCCATCTCTTTAATGATCTTAAAATTGAGAGGGTTTTTTCGTTGTATATTTTTGAAGAAACGGCACTAATTGAATCTTTGCTGTATCAATTAAAATATGGGGGGAATAAAGCGATTGGCGCTTTTTTTGGTCAAAAGTTAGCTAGCTTAATATGTGATTTAACCGCTACTTTTGATGGGATTATTGGGGTGCCATTGCACCCAAAGCGACAAAGAAAAAGGGGGTTTAACCAGGTTGATTTAATTGGGCAGAGTGCAGCAAATGCCTTGTCAATTCCCTATTATGGAACATTCCTTGAAAGAATTAAACGCACCCCAAAACTTTCAAAAGCCAGCCGTGATAGAACAGAGATTCTTCAAGACGCATTTCGCATCAATCCACTGATTAAACTCCCTAAAGGACACTATTTGTTACTCGACGATATTCTAACCACAGGAGCCACCTTAAAAGCCTGTTCTAAATTGCTTGTTAAAATTGATCATCTTTCCTTGAGTATTGCTACCATCGTCTATAGAAATTAGCAGATTTATGTGTTACTTTGCAGCATATGCGAAAAAAACTAAGCATTATTATCGCCATACTGTGGGTGGTCTCAACGACCCACTGCGCAAAAAGAGGAACCCCTAGCGGCGGAGATAAAGACAGTATTCCCCCTGTGTTAGTCTCTGCAAACCCCTCAATTAATAAAGTTAATTTTGATGCCGAAAGGGTGGTCTTAGTTTTTGACGAATACATACAATTAAAAGACATTGCGAACCAATTAATTGTTTCTCCTCCCATCGAAAAAAGCTCGTATAAAATCCTTCCCGAAGGGACCGTGAGCAAGAAGGTAGAGATTCGTTTTGAAGAAGCCCCCCGGGATAATACAACCTACACGTTTAACTTTGGCGAAGCCATAGAAGATTATAACGAAAATAACCCCCTACCCTTCTTTAGTTACACCTTTTCTACAGGGGATTATTTAGATTCTTTAAGCTTATCTGGAACGATTAAAGATGCTTATGCGTTAGATTCTTTATCTCAGGTTTCAATTCATTTATATCCGGTTGATTCAACTTATACCGATTCAACGATCTATTTACAAAAGCCGCTTTATGTTGGAAATACACTTGATAGTATTTACTTCAATTTACAAAGTCTAGCCCCCGGGAAATATGAGTTTATCGCTATCAAAGATGTAGGGAAAAATTATCTATTCGATCAATTTGTGGATTTGATCGGCTTTTTTGAAGCACCCATTGAATTGCCGCAAGACTCCTTGAAATTTCCTATACTCTTTAAAGAGGTGACCAATTTTAAATGGGGCAGACCTCGTTATGTAAATGACCATCATTTAGAGTTTGGATACTTTGGAGATGTGACTGATAAAGAAATTGTTTTTGAAGAGGCATTTGAACAATATGCCAAAGGTTTCTTTACCCGTGATAGAAAAACGGATACCCTACACTACTGGTTTCAACCCCAAAAAGAATTGGATTCTATTGTGGTCGCTTTGGAAGAAAAAGATTCTATGCGCCCAGTGGTGATTAAGCCTTTTAAGCCTGTCTTAGATTCTTTAATGATTAAACTTTTCCCCAAAAACCGCAATATTTTACACTTTATAGACACCCTTAAGATTGAAAGTAATCTTCCTATAACAGAAGTAAACGACGAATACATTCAAATCTTTGATATTGATACTGTAGCCGTTCCTTTTACGAGTTCTATTGACCCTAATAAAGACAAGGTTTATCTTGACTTTAAGAAAGTTCAAAAGGACAACTATCGCATTCAAATTTTACCGAACGCGATCAAGGATTTTTTAGGCGCAACAAACGATACTATCATTCATTCTGTAAAAACGGGAGCAGTAGAAGATTATGGGACTTTGTTTTTAACCGTCGAAAGAAAGGATGAATCGATGCCTTACTTTTTTGAATTGATTGATAAAAAAGGAAGGCTAATTAGACGTGTTAATCAAAACGAAGACAACAGCTATAAATTGGAGTATTTAAGACCAAAAGAATATCAGATTCGTTTTATCAAAGACCGCAATGGAAATGGACGCTGGGACACGGGGAATTACCTTGAAAAAAGACAACCCGAAGAGGTGGTTTATTTAGCTGAATATCTTACCCTAAGAGCAAATTGGGATTTAATCGAAACCTTTACGATTGAATAGTAAAGCGATCTCTATCGTTTAAAAAGTTGAGTTTTTGTCGGGCCAGTAACATCTTATCACGATCCATTATAACCGTTGTGTGATCTTGTACTTCTGCTTTAGTTGAACCTACTTTTTCGCCCATATAATCATATACTGCTGTGTGTCCGGGATAGTATAGATCAGATCCATCTGTGCCAATTCTATTGACACCCACGCAGTAGCTCATGTTTTCAATGGAACGGGCTTTTAATAATGTATCCCATGCAGCGATGCGTTTATGGGGCCAGTTAGCCGTATAAATCAACACATCATAATCTGCTGTGTTTCTACCCCAAACAGGGAAGCGCAAGTCGTAACAAACCCGTAAACATATCTTCCAACCTTTATAGTCAATTAAGCCGTCGTTTTCTCCAGTTGTATAGGCCTTGTCTTCTCCTGCTAAAGTAAAGGTGTGACGCTTGTCATAAAATTGAATCGCATCATTTGGGGAGACAAATAAAAAGCGATTATAGCATTTAGCGTTTTCTTTAATCACTGTACTCCCTGCTATGGCAGCGCTCTTTTTCTTCGCCCACTGCTGCATCCATTGAACGGTTTCTCCTTCCATGGACTCTGCATTTTTCTCTGCATCCATACTAAACCCGGTGGTAAACATTTCTGGTAGAATGATGAGATCTGTTTTAGGAAGACCATCGATTTGATGGCCTAACTGTTCCCAGTTCTTTGGTTTATCCTCCCAAAAAAGATTGGTCTGAAGGGCAGTAAGTGTAAGTTGAGATTCCATATATTTAAGACTTCTGTTAAAGATGTGAAAAAAACACCAATGATACAACTCCCCACAGCAAAAGCCTACATTTTTGATATGGACGGCACCTTGACCGATAATATGCACTTCCATCATAAAGCATGGATGAAGTTTATAGCGCTCAAAAAGCTGGGAATCGATGCAGAAACCTTTGAGCGTGATTATCACAAAGGCACCTTGATCGAAGTCATGGCGCGCTTTTTTCCGCACTTAAGCACCGAAGAAGAACTGCGACAAGTAGGCAACGAAAAAGAAGCCTTATACCGCGATACTTATGGACATTTACTAGCCCCTCTCCCAGGCTTGCATCTTTTTTTGGAACAACTCAAGGCAAAAAATATTCCCTTAGGATTAGCCACCATGGGGGATCAAAAGAATCTTGTCATGACCCTAAAGCAACTAAAAATCGAGACTTATTTTCACAGTACGACCGGAGGGGACCAAGTGACACAAGGGAAACCTCATCCCGAAATCTTTTTGCGGGCCGCAGAAAAAATAGGCATTGACCCTAACGACTGTCTCGCCTTCGAAGACACCCAATCTGGGATTACAGCCGCCCAAGCTGCGGGGATGAAAGTAGTGGGAATTAGCACCCAGTTTTCGCAAGAAAAGTTGTTAGAATTGGGCTGTGTTGTAGCGATAGATAATTACAAAAGCATCCAGCTGTGATGAATGAAAAGCTGCACACTCTCTTCTTTAATCTAGGATAAATACCAGACTGTATACTTTTAAAAAGAACTAAAAAAACCTGCTCATTCTCATGAGCAGGTTGTCTTCTAAACTTTAAAATTGACTTAACCATTTAAGCTAGCCGATAAATATTCGCGGTTCATGCGAGCGATGTTTTCTAAAGAAATTCCTTTGGGACATTCTACTTCGCAAGCGCCGGTATTGGTACAGTTTCCAAAACCTTCTTCGTCCATCTGTTTTACCATGTTTAAAACACGGTCTGTCGCTTCAACTTTCCCTTGTGGTAAGAGGGCATACTGAGATACTTTTGCCGAAACAAATAACATCGCAGAAGCGTTTTTACAACTCGCTACACAAGCACCACATCCAATACAAGTTGCAGCATCAAAAGCTTTATCTGCGTCGTGTTTATCAATTGGAATCGCGTTAGCATCTTGGGTATTTCCAGAAGTGTTTACACTCACAAAACCACCCGCGTGTTGAATACGATCAAAAGCTGAACGATCTACTGCTAAGTCTTTTACCACTGGAAAAGCATTCGCACGGAAAGGTTCAATGGTGATGGTGTCCCCATCTTTAAATTTACGCATGTGCAATTGACAGGTTGTTACCAAACGGTCTGGACCGTGGGCTTCTCCGTTAATGTACATCGAGCACATTCCGCAAATTCCTTCGCGACAATCGTGGTCAAATGCAACTGGGTCGATTCCCTTACCAATTAATTCTTCGTTGAGCACATCCATCATTTCTAAAAAGGACATATCTGGTGATACATTCTCAATAGGATAAGTCTCTATACTTCCGGTAGCGTCTGCGTTTGCTTGACGCCAAATCTTTAGTGTTAAATTCATAGGTCTATTTGTATGAACGTGTTTTTACTTCAATTTCTTCATAGTTCAAGTCTTCTTTGACTAAAACCGCCTCAGAAGGTTCTCCTTTGTATTCCCAAGCAGATACAAACGTAAAGTTTTCGTCATCACGCAAGGCTTCCCCTTCTGGCGTTTGTGACTCTTCACGGAAGTGTCCTCCACAAGATTCTGTTCGCTCAAGCGCATCCTTGGCAAATAACTCTCCTAATTCTAGGAAGTCTGCCACGCGTCCTGCTTTTGCTAACTGTTCGTTGAACTCGTTTGCTTCTCCGGGAACATTAACGTTTTTATAGAAATCTTCACGCAGGGCTTTAATTTCAGCGATAGCTTCTTTTAAACCTTCTGCATTACGAGACATTCCACATTTGTTCCACATGATTTTCCCTAGCTTTCTGTGATAAGAATCTACCGAGTTTTTACCGTTGTTATTTACAAAAGCATCGATTTGATCCTTCACTGCTTTTTCGGCAGCCTCAAATTCTGGACTATTGGTATCGATGGCTCCCGTACGGATATCATCGGCTAAATAGTCTCCAATGGTATAAGGAAGTACAAAGTAACCATCTGCTAAACCTTGCATTAAGGCAGACGCTCCTAAACGGTTCGCTCCGTGGTCAGAGAAGTTCGCTTCTCCAATCGCATAACAGCCCGGAATACTGGTCATTAAGTTGTAATCTACCCATACACCTCCCATGGTATAGTGTACCGCTGGGTAAATCATCATAGGGGTTTCATAAGGGTCTTGATCAACGATTTTTTCGTACATCTGGAAAAGGTTTCCATATTTTGCACGCACAACATCTTGCCCTAATTTCTTTACTAATACAGCGTCATTTTCATTTAAACCTTTTACGTGTGCCTGCTCTTTTCCATAACGCATAATAGCAGAAGCAAAATCAAGGTAAACGGCCTCTCCTGTTTTATTTACACCATAGCCTGCATCACAACGCTCTTTAGCGGCGCGAGAAGCTACATCACGTGGCACAAGGTTACCAAAGGCCGGATAGCGACGCTCTAAATAATAATCGCGATTTTCTTCAGCGATTTCAGTTGGTTTTAACTTGCCTTCGCGAATGGCTTTAACGTCTTCAATGTTTTTAGGTACCCAAATTCGTCCATCATTACGCAAAGATTCTGACATCAAGGTCAGCTTTGATTGATGATCTCCAGAAACAGGAATACAAGTTGGGTGTATTTGTGTAAAACAAGGGTTCGCAAAATGCGCTCCTTTTTTGTGAATTTTCCATCCAGCAGAAACATTACTTCCCATGGCGTTTGTCGATAAGAAGAATACATTTCCATATCCTCCAGAAGCGATCACAACTGCATGTGCTCCATGACGCTCGATTTGTCCATTGACTAAGTTACGGGTGATAATCCCACGTGCTTTCCCATCAACAACAACAAGATCCATCATCTCATGACGGTTGTACATTTTGATTTTACCACGCCCTATTTGACGGTTCATGGCAGAATAAGCCCCTAGCAATAATTGCTGTCCTGTTTGACCTTTAGCATAGAAAGTTCTGGAAACTAAAACCCCTCCAAAAGAACGGTTGTCTAATAGTCCTCCATAGTCACGTGCAAAAGGAACTCCTTGTGCAACACACTGGTCAATAATATTTGTCGATACCTCTGCTAAACGGTGAACATTAGCTTCACGCGAACGATAATCTCCCCCTTTAATGGTATCATAAAACAAGCGATAGGTAGAATCCCCATCACCTTGATAATTTTTTGCAGCATTGATCCCCCCTTGCGCGGCAATAGAGTGTGCACGACGTGGAGAATCTTGAAAACAAAATGTTTTTACGTTATATCCCAGCTCTGCAAGGGTAGCAGAAGCAGATGCTCCAGCTAAACCTGTTCCTACCACAATCACGTCAATTAAACGTTTGTTAGCAGGACTCACTAGATTGATGTGGCTCTTGTGATTGGTCCACTTATCGGCCATTGGCCCTTTTGGTATTTTAGAATCTAAAGTCGCCATATTAAAATGCTGTTAAATGGTGAAACAATGCAATAAAGACAAACCCTAATGGAATCCCGATCGCAAAAGCAGTCGTAAAGCCTTTTATCGCTCGAGTGTATTTATTATTTGCGCCCAGAGATTGGAACGAAGAGCTAAACCCGTGTAAGAGGTGTAAGGCTAAAAAGCCAAAAGAAATAACGTATAATCCTACACGTACTGGATTTTGGAACTTGTGAACCAATTCCTCGAAATATCTTGTGGGATTTTCTGGAAGCACCTCAACATATTTATAATTCATCTCTGGAATCCAAAAGTCGTAAAAGTGAAGCCCTAGAAAAGACAACACAACCGCACCAGAAATAATCATATTTCTTGACATCCATGAGGAATTTGCCGCGCCGTTGTTTGTAGCGTATTTACTTGCTCTTGCTTTTCTATTTTGAATCTCTAAAACAAAGCCCATCACAAAGTGAAAGATCACCCCAAAAATTAAAACGGGTTGTAAGGCAAATTGTACTAGTGGGTTGTTTCCCATAAAGTGTGAAAGTTCATTGAAGACCTCTTCACTGAAAACAGAAGTTAGATTGATGGTAAAATGCTGTAGCAAAAAGAAAACCAAAAACAATCCTGAAAGCGCCATGGCAAATTTTCTAGCCAGTGACGTCTTGATTAGTGTGCTCATTAAATTCAGTTTAGTTGAAACAAAATTAAGGCATAAAGCTGTTAGAATGAAATTATTCCCTTTGATTTTCACAGTTTATAACAACTCTAAATTCAGCTGTGATAATCCTGTTTAAGCAATCTACCCGAATCCTATCTCAATGCCCTTATTGTTTAAACAAAGCTAAAATGGCAGGGAAACCGCTAAACCAAAAACTTGTCGAAATTGAAGATCTGCAAGGGCGTTATCGTCATATAATATTTGTGCTTCTAAAATAGCGCTTAAATATTCATTGACTTTCATGTTAAGTGTACTGGTAAAATCAAGGTCAATGTTTTTAAACTCTTCAAGATAGTTTGCAACCAAACTCAAATTATTTGACAGGACTACATTCTTTGCGATTGTTATTTTGCTTTGCAAGGCAAAAGAAGCCCCTGCCTCCCAGCGGGTCGTTTTATCTGCCGCTACCCCAAAAAAGGTCTCCCCAACTGCAAGGTTGCGCGTAAACATTTGATCGACCACGATTAAACGCGCATTTAAAGGGTTGAATTGTAGTGCAATGAGATCATCTTTTTTAAATGCGATCCCCACCCCTAAACGCATATAAGCTGGGGAGAAAAAACCCGAAGTTTTAACCCGTTCGATATCTCCCTCTTGTTCGATAAAGTTATTCCCAGGAGCATTTTGCGTTTTAAGATTGAAGGAAGAAGAAAAGTTTATGGCGCGTTCTCTTTTGCGAAGCAAAATAGTGTTGATTTCTAATTGGTCTTCTGTCTTGTTAAAATAATCATCGCCCATGTTTTTAGCGTAGCCTAAAGCAGCATCTAGGGTCGTCGTCCAATTCCATTTTTCATTTTGATACGCAAGATCATAATCAAAATTAAGGGTTCCACTAAAGCTATTCACCCCTCCAGCGAGCCAGTTGTCAAAACTAGATTGATTGATCAAGATACCTAGTTTTCGTTCTTGTTTCCAACTGGGCAGGCTATCTGCTTCTGCCTCTTGGGCAAAAAGCATGCTGCTCACAAAAAGTCCTAAAATCAATAAGAGGAGAACCTTCTTATTTAATTTTAAAACTTTGCGATGTGGAGCGTCCAGCTTGTTTAACGCTAAGGGTGTAGGTCCCTTTAGGTAAATAGTATTGTCCATTTTTTGCAGATTTTAGGGGGTTCTTTTTGTTTTTTCTTTGGTAGTTATTCAATTGATCTTTTGCTAAAGTAAGATCGTAATCAATATAATTGTAGCCTTTGTCTATTGATTGTTCACCTGAATAAACAAGTGTTTTTTTCTCATCATAAATAGACCATGTAATGGTCCCTGCATTGTTTGAAAACACTTTCAACTCTATTGAAGGAATATAAGCTTTTCGCCAGCTTGAATAGCTGCTTCCCCATCGAGCCGAATGACGAACATTCTCGACTGGTAAAAGCTTAAAATCTTTGACCTCTTCTTGTAAAGGACTGATATCGGCCTTGTAAATGGAACGACCATGGGTGCCTACTAATAAATGGTTCTCTTCTGATTGAACCACTAGGTCATGTACCGCTGCAGTGGTAAGTCCTGCTACAAAGGGCATCCAATTTTCTCCTTGATCAAACGAAACAAAAACCCCCATATCGTTTCCTAGATAGAGGATGTTTTCCTTTTTAGGATCTTCTCGAATAACATTTACGGGAGAGAGGGGTAGATTACTGGCGATGGCAGTCCATTGTTTTCCGCCATCTTCGCTTACATAGACATAAGGACTAAAATCATCCCAGCGATACCCGTTTAAGGTAACATAAACGCGGTCCTTTTGGTGTTGCGAAGCAACAACTCTACTCACCCATAGATCTTGTGGGAAGCTGTCAGAAATTCGTTCCCAGCTTCCACCACCATTAGTGGTTTTGTTGACATAACCATCGTCACTACCCGTGTAGAGATACCCAAACTGAAAGGGAGATTCTGAAAGGGTCGTTAAAGTTCCATAGGCGATATTTCCTTTGCGACCTCCTTTAGTCAAATCACTTGAAATGGTTTCCCAATCGTCGCCTTGATTTAAAGACCTGTGGAGTTTGTTTCCGCCAAAATAGAGAATGTCTTGATTGTGTTTAGACAGCAATATCGGGGTCTGCCAGTTAAATCGATAAGGTGCTTCTCCCAGGGTATGCTTTGGCTGAATAGCCTCCCGCTTTTTATTGGCTAAATCTAAACGATAGTAGTTCCCAAATTGAAACCCGGTATAAACAATATTACTGTTGCGGTTGTCAATTTGAATTTTCATGCCATCACCTCCCATGATCGAGGTCCATGGATTATGTCCAGTAGAGTGCCAACGCTCGTCGTCTACCGCGTTATGAGCGCCTTTCCACACCCCGTTATCTTGTAAACCGCCATAGACATTATACGGCTTTTCGTTATCGACATTAATGGCATAAAATTGCCCTACAGCAGTCGAATTATTTTTCATCCAGCTTTTTCCATCGTTATAGGTAATGTTTACTCCGCCGTCGTTTCCATTGATCAAGTGTCCTGCTTTCTCTGGATTAATCCACAAGGCGTGATGGTCAGCATGCACATTTGATTTACCAATAGATGTAAAGGTTTTACCTCCATCATTTGAGGTTAATAATGGGACGCCATAGATGTATATTTTATCTTCTTGTTTTGGATGGACATGTACATGTCCAAAGTAATAGCCGTAACTGTAGTACAAATCATCGATATAGCCTTGGTGGGTTTTTTCCCAACTGGCACCGCCGTCTGTACTTTTATACACTTCTGCGCCTACAACTGGAGTATCAAACAACCGACTGTTTGCGTCTTCTAAATAGGTAGCTAAATCCTTAGGGACCACGGCCCCACTGCGCACGCTGTTTTTCAAGTTGGCCGCTCGATATTTTTCTTGGAAATTATTTTCTTTTAAAAAGGCATTCAATTTTTTGTTCTCTAGGGCAAGAAAAGCTTCTTTGCTCATACTTTTAAAGTCGTTCTTTGTCAAAGTGTTGCTTTTTTCTTTGTCTGTTTTTGGACGTCTAAATTGAGAATCGTGAATGGCATAAAGGGTGTTTTCATCAAAGACGGCAAGTCCTATACGCCCTACTCCTTCTCCACCTGGAAAACCCGTTTCGACGCCGCTAACCAGCTTCCATGTCATTCCAGCATCGGTGCTTTTATAAATGCCAGAATTTTCTCCGTTACCCACAAAATCCCAGGCTTTACGGTCTTTTTCCCATACTGCAGCGTATTGAATCGCAAAGTTATTGGGTGCAGTTGCCATGTCAATCACTCCGGTTTCGTTATTGATGTATAAGGTGTGTTCCCAGGTTTTACCCCCGTCTTTAGTGATGTAAACTCCGCGTTCTTCATTAGGAGAATACAAATGACCGGTTACTCCTACAATGACATGATTAGGATTTTCTGGATGAATCAAAATTTTCCCAATATGGTGACTGTCCTCAAGTCCCGCAAGGGTCCAAGTGTCGCCATTATCCGTTGACTTCATCATGCCAATTCCTGCATAAGAAGAGCGAGAGGAATTGTTTTCTCCTGTTCCAACCCATAGTGTCCTAGTAGGCCAATGGACGGCGATTTCCCCAATGTTTTGGGTGGGAGCGTTTTCTGATATGGGCGTAAAACTGATCCCATTTGTTTTGGTGTGCCATACTCCTCCAGAGGCATAGGCCACATAAAATTCTGTTGGATCATTAGGGTTAACCGCGAGGGCAACCACTCTTCCGCTCATTACTTTAGGGCCAATGTTTTCAAAAGGGACATTTTTGACTTCAGCGTTTTGCTGAAGACTTTTAAAATAATCCATAGAAGAAGAAAGGGCCTGTGCGTCTGTGGCAGGGGTTTGTGCTAAAACTACGCTACTAAAGGCCAATAAAAAAGAGTATAAATATGATTTCATGTAGTCTAATTTAGATTGAAAATACAATTTTTTCTAGGTTTACAATTCTCAGGGAATTGAAATGAGGGTTTTTTCCTATTTTTAACCAAAACGAATTCATGCGCTATCTACCACTACCGGCAACTTTTTACAGACAAACTCGTGCGAACTTTATGGCCCAGATGAAAGGCAATAGCCTGGCGGTTTTCAATTCAAATGATGTCTATCCTATTAGTGCAGATTCTACCCTTCCTTTTGCGCAGCATCGTGATATTTTTTACCTGTGCGGAGTTGATCAAGAAGAAAGTATTTTAGTGCTTTTTCCCAATGCTGTAGAAGCAAAACAGCGCGAAATTCTTTTTGTTCGTGAGACGAATGCTCATATTGCTGTTTGGGAGGGAGCCAAACTCACCAAAGCGCAAGCGACAAAATTAACTGGCATTGAGACCGTTTATTGGCTTAGTGATTTTGAGCGCATCTTTCAAGGATTATCTACCCAGTGTGACACCTTTTATTTCAATACCAATGAACACTATCGGCAGTCGGTAGAAACCCAAACCAGAGAAGATCGTTTTATCGCGCAATGTAAGGCCAACTATCCCGCTCATGCGGTGGCAAAAAGCAATCCTATTTTGCAGCAGTTGCGTTCTGTCAAAGCCCCAGAAGAGATTGCTCAAATTCAAACCGCCTGCGATATTACTGAAAAAGGTTTTCGCCGTTTACTCCATTTTGTTCAACCCGGGGTGTGGGAATATGAAATTGAAGCAGAATTAGCGCACGAATTCTTACGTCATCGATCAAAAGGTTTTGCTTACACCCCCATTATCGCCAGTGGGAACAATGCGAATGTCTTGCATTATACCGAAAACAACTGCCAGTGTAAAGCAGGGGATTTACTCTTGATGGATGTCGCCGCAGAATATGGAAACTATTCCAGTGACCTTACCCGCACCATTCCAGTTTCAGGGAAATTTACCGCCCGTCAAAAAGCGGTTTATGAAGCTGTTTTAAGGGTGAAAAAAGAAGCCACAAAAATGTTAGTCCCTGGAACCTTGTGGAAAGAATACCACCTTGAAGTAGGCAAGATCATGAGCAGTGAATTACTTGGCTTAGGCTTACTCGATCAACATGATATTGACAAGCAAAACCCAGATATGCCCGCCTATAAACGCTATTTTATGCATGGCACTTCACATCATATGGGGCTAGACACCCATGATTATGGTTTATTACACTTGCCCATGGAGGCCAATATGGTCTTTACCGTTGAACCGGGAATTTATATCCCAGAAGAAGGCTTTGGGATACGTTTAGAAGACGATGTGGTCACACAAGAAAATGGAGCCCCCCTCAATTTAATGGGCAATATTCCTATCGAAGTTGACGAAATTGAAAGTTTGATGAATGCTTAGCTGCAGCCACAATCTGGACCACAGTTTTCGTCTTTTCCCTTAAAAAACTTTAGATACAACACTCGTACTGCAAAGACAGCAGCGGCAGCGACCAGTAAGATTTGTAGGGCTTCCATTAGGCTAAGATTTGATAAACGGCTAAAGCCGAAAGATAAGCAATCAAGGTCATGCTAAAAAGTTGAATCATGGGCCATTTCCAACCATTGGTTTCTTTCTTAACAATTGCTAAAGTACTCATACACTGTAAAGCAAAGGCATAAAACAACATCAATGAAACTCCTGTGGGGAGGTCAAATAAAGGTTTTCCGTTTGCTTTCGTATCTGCGGCCATTCTGTTTTTAATGGTTTCTTCGCTGTCGTTCCCAACACTGTAAATGGTGGCTAATGTTCCCACAAAAACTTCTCTAGCGGCAAAAGAACTAATCAACGCAATCCCTATTTTCCAATCAAAACCTAGCGGAGCAATCGCCGGTTCAATGCTTTTTCCTAAAATCCCAATAAAAGAATGCTCGAGTTTATAAGACGCAATGGCGGTGTTTAATTCTTCTTTGGTGAAATCCTTCCCGATGGCATTTTCTGTGACGATTTCTGCTGCGTTATTGAACTCCTTTCCTGGACCAAAAGAAGCCATAACCCACAATAAGATAGAGATGGCCAAAATGATTTTCCCGGCTTCTACTACAAAGGATTTGGTCTTTTCAAAAACCGTAAGCCCTACATTTTTTAGCAAAGGAAGTTTGTAGTTAGGCATCTCAATCACAAAATAGGTTTTGGATTGAATCTTTAAGACTTTATTCAAAATAGCCGCAGAAAGTAGGGCCATAACAAATCCCAATAAATAAAGCCCCATAAGGGTCAAGCCTTGGTAGCCCATCCCTAGAAAGGTCCCTTCTGGAATCACCAGCGAAATCAAAATAAGGTAAACGGGTAAACGGGCAGAACAGGTGGTAAAGGGAGTCACTAAAATGGTAATTAAACGTTCTTTCCAGTTTTCGATATTACGGGTTGCCATAACCGCTGGAATGGCACAAGCTGTTCCAGAAATTAATGGAATTACACTTTTCCCGCTTAAACCATATTTGCGTAAACCGCGGTCCATTAAAAAAACTACCCTACTCATATAACCCGTCTCTTCTAGTACCGCTATAAAGAGAAATAGAAAAGCTATTTGTGGGATAAAAATCACAATCCCACCTAAACCAGCTATGATGCCTTCGGCTAAAAGGTTTGTAAATAAACCGGGGGGGAGGTTTTTCTTCGTCGCTTCGCTTAATTGACTAAAGCTCTCATCAATAAAATCCATGGGAATGCTACTCCAGTCAAAAATGACTTGGAAGATGGTCAACAAAATCATAAAGAAAATGATGTATCCCCAAAAACGATGAATCAAGACACGGTCTAAACGCGAACGAAAATCAGTCGCTTTATTAATATCGACCGTATAGGTTTCTTTTAAGGCCTGATTAATGACTTGATAGCGCTTAATGGTTTCTTTTTGCTGTAATCTCTTAAGGTGAGATTCAGACTGTGTTCGATAAGCGGTGGCGTCTTCTACTTTTTGACGTTCTAATTTGGCAAAATTGACATCTTGGGTAATCACTAACCACAGTTTGTAAAGCGATTGATCTGGGAAAACCTTTTCAAGATTTTCAAAATACTCCTTATCGATAGTACGGATATCTGTAATGGGCTCTTTTGAGAGGGAACGATATTCGAGTAAATGACTTTTAAGGGTTTCTATCCCTGTATTTTCTCGGGTACTTATTAGGGCAATTTTTGTCTTTAATTGGGTCTCGAGTTTAGCGATATCAAGCGAAATCCCCTTCCGCTTCATGCGGTCAGACATATTAATCACCAAAAGTGTGGGGATTTCTAAATCTTTAATTTGAGTAAAAAGCAGCAGGTTGCGTTTAAGGTTTTCTATGTCAGAAACCACCACCGCTACATCTGGATAATCTTTGTCGTTTTTATTGAGAAGCAACTCAATCACCACACTCTCGTCCATCGAAGAAGCATTGAGACTATAAGTCCCAGGTAAATCTATAATATGTGCTTTTGTTGTGCGGTTTAAACGGCAGGTTCCCTGTTTTTTTTCAACGGTGATCCCAGGGTAATTACCCACTTTTTGATTTAAACCCGTTATTGCGTTAAAGACAGAGGTTTTCCCTGTGTTAGGGTTTCCTATTAGCGCAACATTAAGGTTTGTACTCATTTGATCAAGTCTATGGTAATATGTTGTGCCGTTTCTTTTCGGATGGCTAAGTGACAACCGTCAATCACAAGGTACATAGGGTCTTTTAAGGGCGCTAATTGTTCTAAGTGAACTTCGTTCCCGGGAAGACATCCCATTTCAATCAATTTAAGCGGCAGTAGATCAGTGTCAATCTCCACAATTCTCCCCCTTTGATTTTTCTCGATCTGATCTAGTGTAATCATTATTTAGAATGATTTTAAAGAAACAAAAGTAGGTGAAAATACGCCCGCTCCCAAAACATTAGAAAACAATTTAATCTTCAAAACCGTATTCTATTTTTAGGGTAGTGATGTCTTCCATCAAGCTTTCCATAGCGGTTTTATCTGTTCCATTATAGTAGCCGCGAATGCGCTTGTCTGGATCAACCAATACAAAGTTTTCGGTATGAATCATATCATGTGGCCCCCCATCGCCATCTTCTTTCACCACAAAGTATGATTTACGGGCAAGGGTGTAAATTTCTTTTTTATCGCCGGTTAAAAGATTCCACTTAGCATCGTTGACCCCTTTTTCAAGAGCGTATTTCTTCAATTGAGGGACAGAATCAATTTGAGGGGTGACACTAAAAGACAGTAACTTAATTTTGTTGTCTTCTAAAATTTGTGCTTGAATACTCCCCATATTATCTGTCATAATAGGACAAATGGAGGGACAGGTGGTAAAGAAAAAGTTAGCGACATAGATATGATCTTCATAGTCGTGTTGTGTAATCACTTTTCCGTTTTGATTCATCAAACGGAAAGGGGCAATTTTATGGTATTTTTTGACGTGTTGTAAAGTGCTATCGACCAATTCAAAACTCACTTCTGCGGGTTGATAGATAGGGAGGATTTTTACGGGGACAAGTGCGTTGTAAAACAGTGCTAAGATGACTGCAGAAATGGTCGCAAAAACCACGAAAAACTTTCGGTAACGAGCAAAATTAATGTTCATATCTATGCCACAAAATTACACTCTTTTTAGCCTTTTTCCTTGTTAAAAGAAAGATAAATAGGCATGGGGATAGCGAGGGCAAGTGGAAATGCTTATTTTTGGGCTTGTTTAGAAAAAATATCCTATGGATCCAATTGTCATTAAAGGCATTCAACTTTTATTAAGTTTATCAATTTTAGTCGTTTTACACGAGCTAGGTCACTTTATACCCGCGAAATTATTCAAAACCAAAGTGGAGAAATTCTACCTCTTTTTTGATGTAAACTTTGCGCTTTTCAAAAAGAAAATTGGCGAAACAGAATACGGCATCGGGTGGTTACCCCTGGGCGGATATGTCAAAATCGCTGGGATGATCGACGAGAGTATGGATACCGAGCAGATGAAGCAACCCGCACAACCCTGGGAGTTTCGCTCAAAACCCGCCTGGCAAAGATTGATCATCATGTTAGGGGGAGTAACCGTGAACATCGTCCTTGGATTTCTAATTTATATGATGATTCTGTTTGTTTGGGGAAAAGAAACCCTACCGACGGAAGATGTCACTAAAGGATTTAGTGTTTCTGCTATCGCAGAAGAAATAGGTTTTCAAGATGGCGACCAAATTTTAAGTGTTGACGGAGAACCCCTTGAATATGTGATGGATGTGAACCGTCATTTATTTTTAAGAAGTCCTAAGACCGTAGAAGTTCGCCGTTCAAATGGATTAAAAGAAAGTATCGCTATTCCAGAAGATTTTGGGACGACCATGTTTGAAGCCGGCGAAATGTTTCCACTTAATCCCATCGCTAGCATTTATGTTGACAGCCTTTACCCAGGAAACCCCGCCGAAAAAGCTGGGATTCAAATAGGAGATGTTTTGGTCTCCTTTGACGGTAAAGCCATCAATGGAATGGGAGACCTTAGAAGCGAAGATTTAAAAGCACAAGACAGCGTTGTTTTCAATATCATTCGAGAAGATGAAGCAAAAACCATTACTGTTTACCCTACTGAAGAAGCGGTCTTAGGTTTTATGGTTAGAGAACAATTTGATTTTAGCACCACACATGTTGATCTAGATTTAGATCAAAGTATTGTTGAAGGTTTTGACTATGGTTACTGGACTTTACATGACTATGTAGCCCAGTTCAAATACATTTTTACGAAAAAAGGCGCTACCCAAGTAGGTGGTTTTGGGGCGATAGGAAATCTTTTCCCGGCCCAATGGGACTGGCAAGGCTTCTGGAGTAGTACTGCTTTAATCTCGATTATTCTAGCCTTTATGAATGTATTGCCCATCCCCGCTTTAGACGGAGGGCATGTGATGTTTTTATTATACGAGATGATCAGTGGCCAAAAACCCAATGATAAGTTTATGGAATATGCGCAAATGTTTGGCTTTTTCTTATTGTTAGCACTTGTTTTATTTGCCAATGGAAATGATCTCTACCGATGGTTGTTTGCTTAATTAGAACGATTTTTCCATAAATCTTTGAGCCTCCCATCACTCTTTTTTATATTTGACCAACAAGACATTATTAAATTAACTGACATGAAAAAATTACTCTTGCTTTCGATTGCCCTTTTTAGCTTAGGCCTAAGCGCTCAAGACAAAAAAATTACGATACCTGATTTAAAAGCCCAGTTTGATTTACTCAACGAAAATGAAGCAGGAGAAATAGATCCGATCAATGATAAAGAAATCAATAAAAAAGTGAAATTTTTTATTGAAGAAAAATTCCTCAATGTAGAGTATACAAGAAATATCATTTGGGATAGTTATGAGACCTTTTTAAGCCCGTTTGATCGTTATCACTATCACACTTATATCGTGCAGGTAAAAGTCGAAGATGTCGATCGTCTTAAGTACATAGAAGTTAAGTATAACCCTAATACTGACGCTATTGAAAGCGACTTCGAATGGAATGCCGATATCCAAGATTTTGAAGAGGTAGCCGTCGAAAAAGAGGCCGCTGCAATTAATGCTTAAAATAAATCGATAGGAATTTGGGGAAAAAAGATTTTCAATTATCTTTGCCAACCAATTAACCATCCTCCTTAGCTCAGTTGGTTAGAGCATCTGACTGTTAATCAGAGGGTCCTTGGTTCGAGCCCAAGAGGAGG
>JBDNAJ010000115.1:0-5698 GCA_039768455.1 Candidatus Arcticimaribacter sp. | reverse complement strand
AGGGCTTTCAAGCATTAGGGGTAAACGCTAATAATGCCTTAGATACCCGGTCCTTTCTTCACTTAAAAAAAGGGTATTGTGAGCTAAAAAAGTGTTTACTTTGCAGTGTGGGTGTTCATCTTTTAAATCACCCAGAATAGTTATGGCAAGGAATTTTAGACATTGGTTTGAAAAACATGGGTTTGCAGTTTCTACTCGACTGGCAGACCGTTTAGGGATGAAAGTTAAAAGTGTTCGCTTGTTTTTTATCTATGCGTCTTTTGCCACTTTAGTGGGGGGATTTGTCATTTACTTAACCTTGGCTTTTTGGTTAAAACTCAAAGATTTAATTTATACCAAGCGCACTTCTGTTTTTGATTTATAATAAATCAATGCAAATCAGAATTTGTTATTAGGGATTATTTTAGGATATTGGTAGCTTAGAAACCAAATAAAAACCAAATGCAATTCACTTTTAAACGATTATTATCCGTTTTATTTATATTATTTTCGGCGCCCTTATTTGCACAAGAACAAGGTCTAGACGAACGCATTAATGAAGCGTTTACGCCTATAGCAAACTGGTGGGGTGCTGTAGTTCTTCATAACTTTCCTGGAACAGAAATTCCAACCATTATCTTTTTATTGGTGGGTGGAGCATTGTTTTTCACCGTATACTTTGGCTTTATTAATGTTAAAAGATTTCCTACTGCAATCAACACCGTAAGAGGGAAATACGATGAGGTTGATGATCACGGTAACGATGGAGAAGAAGGAGAGGTTAGTCACTTTCAAGCTCTTGCCACTGCCGTTTCTGGTACCGTTGGAAATGGAAACATTGCTGGGGTAGCCTTAGCCATTGCGATTGGGGGTCCTGGAGCCACTTTCTGGATGATTCTTTGCGGATTGATCGGGATGTCCACAAAATTTGTAGAATGTACCTTAGGGGTAAAATACCGTGATGTAGGCGAAGATGGAACTGTTTATGGCGGTCCCATGTACTATCTCACTAAAGGACTAGAAGAAAGAGGTTTTGCACGTTTAGGGAAAATATTGGCAGTGATTTTTGCTGTGCTTTGTATTGGAGCTTCTTTTGGAGGTGGAAATGCAGCGCAATCGAATCAAGCAGCCATGCAATTAGTTGAATCTTTTGGGATGACTGGAGGTAATGCCAGAACGATCATCGGTTTAATCATGATGGTTGTGGTTGGTATTATCATTATAGGAGGAATCAAACGTATTGCTCAAGTAACTGAAAAAGTAGTTCCTTTAATGGCCTTGATGTATATTTTGGCTTGCCTCTATATCATTATTACAAACATCACTTTTGTAGACGATGCATTTGGGATGATTTTCTCTCAAGCGTTTAATCCGCAGGCGGGCCTCGGAGGTTTGCTGGGAGTATTAATCACAGGGTTTAGACGGGCAGCTTTTTCAAACGAAGCCGGGGCAGGTTCTGCTTCTATTGCGCACTCTGCAGTTAAAACAAAATACGCAGCTTCTGAAGGTTTAGTCGCCTTATTAGAGCCTTTTATCGATACCGTTGTGATTTGTACTTTGACTGCTTTAGTCATTATTATCTTTAATGGAGATAGCACAGTATTTCAATATGGCGGCGAAGGCGGAATGGTGATGATTGATGGGCAACCGGCAGAGGGGGCAGCAATTACTGCTGCAGCTTTTGCAAAATACATCTCTTTCTCTGGACCTTTCTTGACCATCGCTGTAGTATTGTTTGCGGTATCTACCATGATTTCTTGGTCTTACTACGGACTGCAGTCTTGGATGTTTGTTTTTGGAAAAAGTAAAATTTCTGACCTTACTTATAAGATCCTTTTCTTGCTCTTTATCGTTATTGGAGCGGCAGGAGATATGTCAGCTGTATGGACATTTTCAGACGCGATGATTTTAGCATTAGTATTCCCTAATATGATAGGGCTGTTCTTCTTGTTCCCAAAGGTGAAAGAAGAATTAAATCGTTATTTAGAGGCGATCGGGACCATAAAATAAAGCATTATGCCTTTTAAAACCGCTA
Source organism: Candidatus Arcticimaribacter sp. (assembly GCA_039768455.1). Classification (GTDB taxonomy): domain Bacteria; phylum Bacteroidota; class Bacteroidia; order Flavobacteriales; family Flavobacteriaceae; genus Arcticimaribacter. The sequence goes on along the minus strand of JBDNAJ010000115.1, from coordinate 3,684 downwards.
TGGGTTTTTCGGTTCGACGAAAGACGATAGCGGTTTTTTTTGTGCTTCTATTATTGGGATTACTACTGTACAATCGCTCACTTGAACAGGCTGTTTCTACAACAGAAACACTTGCATTAGATGGTCTATTACAAAAAAAGATCGATTCGCTTAAAGCACTCGAGCAACCCAAAACAATTTATCCCTTTAACCCAAATTTCATCAGTGATCAACGGGGATACTTTTTGGACTTAAGTCCTCAAGAAATAGATCGCTTACATGCCTATCGAGAGCAGGGAAAGTGGATTAATTCAGTGAACGATTTTCAACGGGTTACTGGGGTTGATTCGACTTGGTTAAAAACATATAGTACATTTTTTAACTTTCCAACTCGAGTAAAAAAAGAGCAGAAAAAGGACACAAAAAAATCATTCCCCCCTATAGATTTAAACACTGCAACCGCAGATGAATTAAGACAAATCTATGGGATAGGCGAGGTGCTTAGTCAACGAATTATTCGTTATCGCGAAAGATTGCAAGGCTTCGCCAAAGAAACACAACTAGCCGAGGTTTATGGTTTGTCCCCAGAGGTGTTAGTGCGACTTCAATCCAGATGCAGTATCATTACCCAACCCGCTTTTGAAAAGATTGCCCTACAAGAAGCTAGCTTGCAACAGCTTTCAAAGCTGCCTTATCTCTCTTATGCAGAAGCCCGAAAAGTGGTTCGCTTAAGAACAGAATTAAAACAATTGTCATTGGTTAATTTACATTCAATCAAAGGTTTTGATAGCTTAAAAATTAAAAGATTAGCCCTATATTTGTTTTAAAAAGCTATGATGGATACACCAACATTGGTTTCTATGCATGAAACTGAATCCTTAAAATTGGTTGCCGACGCTGCAAGAGAATATGCAGAGAAGCATTTGCGGCCTTTTGTGATGGACTGGGATGAATCTCAGCATTTTCCAATTGATGCAATGCGAATCGCAGGCCAATTAGGCTTCTTAGGAGTCATTATCCCATCAGAATATGGGGGATCGGGAATGAGCTATCACGAGTATATTGCTATCATCGAACAAATTTCGATTGTGGATCCTTCTATAGGACTTTCTGTAGCGGCACATAATTCTTTGTGTACTAATCATATTTATTTGTTTGGAAATGAAGCACAGCGTTGTAAGTGGCTCCCTAAATTAACTTCGGGAGAGCATATTGGTGCTTGGGGCTTGACAGAGCACAATACAGGTTCAGATGCAAAAGGGATGAGTACGACTGCCCGTAAAGATGGAGACGATTGGATCTTAAATGGTACCAAAAACTTTATCACCCACGGTAAGAGTGGAGATATCGCTGTGGTCATTGCTCGTAACGGAGAAAAAGGCGATAACCACGGGATGACTGCTTTTGTTGTAGAAAGAGGAGCTCCAGGCTTTACCGCAGGAAAGAAAGAAAATAAACTGGGGATGCGCGCTTCAGAAACCGCAGAAATGGTTTTTGACAACTGCCGTATTCCAGATGAAAACAGATTAGGTGAAGTAGGCGAAGGCTTTATACAATCCATGAAAATCCTCGACGGTGGTCGTATATCCATCGGAGCACTTTCCTTAGGTATTGCAAAAGGGGCTTATCAAGCTTCATTAAAATATTCTAAAGAGCGTCATCAATTTGGTCAAGCGATTAGCAAGTTCCAATCGGTTGCCTTTAAATTAGCTGATATGGCGACAGAGATAGAAGCTTCAGAACTTTTATTGCATAAAGCAGCCAGTGATAAAATGCACGGAAAGAATGTGACCAAAAGCGGGGCCATGGCAAAAATGTATGCCTCTGAAGCCTGCGTTAAAATTGCGAATGAAGCCGTTCAAATTCACGGTGGTTATGGTTTCACCAAAGACTTTCCAGTAGAGAAGTTTTATCGCGATGCAAAGCTGTGTACCATAGGAGAAGGAACAACTGAGATACAGAAATTAGTCATTTCTAGAGATATTTTAAAGAATTAAGAAAAGGTAGTGCCGATTTAACCTAAAGCAGTTATATTTGCACACATTTTAAAAGAGAGGAGGTTACGTTTTATGTTAATAATTCCAATAAAAGAAGGCGAAAACATCGATAGAGCGCTAAAGCGTTTTAAAAGAAAATTCGATAAAACAGGCGGGATGCGTCAATTACGCGCACGCAAACAATTTTTAAAGCCTTCTGTTAAAAACAGAGCTAAGATTCAAAAAGCACAATATATTCAAGGCTTACGCGACGCAGAAATGCAGTAAGCAAATTGTGTTAAATAATTTCAACGTTGTGGTTAAAGTTTTATCTTTAATCACAACGTTTTTTTTATGGCTATAGCGAAGTTTATTGATTATGTCGAAAAGGAGAAGAACTATTCTCCACACACGCTTAAGGCCTATCAAAACGACTTAGAGCGTTTTGCTGAATATTGTTCTAAAGAACATCAAGAAGATGCCATTGAGTTGATTGAATACCCTTTAATTCGCTCGTGGATTGTGCATTTAGGAGAAGCGGGAAATAGCAACCGTACCATCAACCGCAAAATTTCTGTTTTGCGTTCCTACTACAGTTTTTTAATGCGAATAGAGCAACGCAAGACGAATCCTTTGAGAAAGCATAAACCGCTCAAAGAAAGTAAAAAGGTCCAGCTGCCTTTTACAGAAAAAGAAATTGCTGAGCTATTAGATGGAGCTCATTTTGAAGACAACCATCAAGGCGTATTAGCTAAAACGATCATAGAAACCCTTTACAGCACTGGGATGCGAAGAACAGAGTTAGTGCATCTTGAAACATCTAGGGTTGATTTTGACAACAATTGTCTAAAAGTTATCGGGAAGCGAAATAAAGAGCGAATTATTCCTGTTATTCCTGCTTTAAAAAAGCAACTGCAATACTTTGATAATCTTGTAAATACAATGCGTTCTCAAGCCGATAATCCTTATTTCTTTTGCAATAAGAAGGGGCAGAAAATAAGCGATGCGCTTGTATATCAATTAGTAAATGATTACTTTAATAAAGTATCCACTAAGGTGAAACGCAGTCCACATATGTTACGGCATAGTTTTGCAACCCATCTTTTGAACCAAGGGGCCGATCTCAACACAGTAAAAGATTTACTGGGGCATGCCTCACTCGCTGCGACCCAAATCTACACACACAGCAGTATGGAGCAAATAAAAGCCGTCTATAAAGACGCTCATCCTAGAGGGTATAAAAAGTAAGTTTAATCATTAAAATCTTTGTCTTATGAAAATCAATGTACAAGCCACCAACTTTAACGTAGATCAAAAATTAGTCGATTTCACCCAGCGTAAAATTGACAAACTATATCAATTTTATGACAAAATTTTAACGGTTGATGTTTTTTTTAAAGTTGAAAACACGACAAATCGCGTCAATAAGTTTGCTGAAATCAAGATAGGAATTGTCGGTGAAAGCGTTGTAGTCAAGAAGTTGTGCAAAAGCTTTGAAGAGTCTATTGACTTAAGTGTCAAAGCTGCAGAGCGAATGTTAATTCGTCATAAAGAACTACTTAGATCTTAAGAAATATTTTTTCTACATTTTCTTTGAAACAAAATAAATAAATCAATACATTTGCACCGCTCGAAAGGGTAGTTAAAAGCCGATGTAGCTCAGCTGGCTAGAGCAGCTGATTTGTAATCAGCAGGTCGTGGGTTCGAGTCCCTCCATCGGCTCTTTGTT
>JBDNAJ010000014.1:0-4262 GCA_039768455.1 Candidatus Arcticimaribacter sp. | reverse complement strand
TCGTGGAAAAGTTATCGCTCACAAGCCCGGACATCGTATCAATGCTGAATTTGCTAAAAAGCTAGCCAAAATCATTAAGCAAGAAAAACGCTTAAACGTTCCTACCGTTGACATGACGATTCCACCTTTAATGAACGTTACACAAATCATGAAGATGCTTCCACATCGCCCTCCATTCTTATTGGTGGATAAAATTCATGAATTGTCAGAATCTCATGTGATCGGATCTAAAGGAGTGACCATGAACGAGCCTTTTTTCGCAGGTCATTTCCCAGGTGCTCCAGTAATGCCCGGCGTATTACAAGTTGAAGCAATGGCTCAGGTAGGAGGAGTTCTGGTGTTAAACACAGTCCCAGATCCAGAAAATTACTTGACATTCTTTATGAAAATTGACAGTGTAAAATTCAAACATCCAGTTCATCCTGGGGATCAACTGGTTTTTAAATTAGAATTGATTACCCCTATAAGAAGAGGGATTTGTCATATGAAAGGATATACCTTTGCAAATGGAAAATTAGCCACCGAAGGTGAATTAATGGCTCAAATAATCCGAAAAGAAAAAGCATGAATCAACCCCTAGCTTATGTGCACCCAGGTGCTAAAATCGCTAAAAATGTGGTCATAGACCCTTTTACGACCATCAATAATGATGTCGTAATCGGAGAAGGAACATGGATTGGATCGAATGTTACCATTATGGAAGGTGCGCGTATAGGGAAAAACTGTACCATTTTTCCTGGCGCAGTTATCTCTGCACCCCCACAAGATCTTAAATACAACGGAGAAGAAACCCAAACCATTATTGGGGATAATACCACCATTAGAGAATGTGTTACCATTAACCGTGGTACGGTTGATCGTCAAAAAACAATGATTGGAAACAATTGCTTAATTATGGCCTATTGTCACGTTGCCCATGATTGTGTGGTAGGGGATCATTGTATATTTTCCAATAACAGTACCCTTGCGGGTCATGTGAGTGTTGGGAACTATGTTATCCTCGCTGGTATGACAGCGATTCACCAATTTTGCACCGTCGGGGATTATGCCTTTATTACGGGAGGATCTTTAGTTAGAAAAGATGTACCACCTTATGTAAAAGCAGCGCGTGAACCTTTATCTTATGTAGGAGTTAATTCTGTTGGATTGAGAAGACGAGGCTTTAGCACTGAAAAAATTAGAGAGATCCAATCGATCTTTAGAATCTTATATCAAAAAAACTACAATAATACGCAAGCAGCAGATATACTCGAAGCTGAAATGGAGGTGAGTCCAGAAAGGGACGAAGTTCTTGACTTTATCAAGAACTCACATCGAGGAATCATGAAAGGCTACTTTAGGAAAAACTAACACCCAACTATGGCAAGTACATCAGATATTAGAAAAGGACTTTGTATTAAATACAACAATGATATTTATAAAATCATAGAGTTTCTTCACGTTAAACCCGGAAAAGGGCCAGCTTTTGTTCGAACAAAACTGAAAAGCGTTTCTAACGGAAAAGTGATTGACAACACTTTTTCTGCTGGGCATAAAATTGAAGATATTCGCGTTGAAACCAACAAATTCCAGTTCTTATACAATGAAGGGGATACCTTTCACTTCATGAATAATGAGGATTATAACCAAATCAGTATCGAAAAAAATATTCTTGATCGACCAGATTTAATGAAAGAAGGAGAAGTAGTCACTATTTCTATCAATACCGAAGACGGTATGCCTTTATCTGTCGATATGCCGGTTAGTGTGATTCTAGAAGTAACACATACAGAGCCGGGTGTAAAAGGAAATACAGCAACAAACGCAACAAAACCCGCAACAGTAGAAACTGGAGCCAGAATTAATGTCCCTCTTTTCATCAATGAAGGAGATAAGATTAAAGTTGATGCTGAAAAGGGAAGCTACATAGAAAGAATCAAAGAATAAACATAAATAAACCAATAAAGGATTAAATAATGAGCGTATTAGTAAACAAGGACTCAAAAATTATTGTACAAGGATTTACCGGAAGTGAAGGAACATTCCATGCCACTCAAATGATTGAATATGGGACAAATGTAGTTGGTGGTGTAACTCCTGGAAAAGGAGGGCAAACTCATTTAGACAAGCCTGTATTTAATACAGTAGCAGAAGCAGTAAATGAAGTAGGAGCAGACACCTCAATTATTTTTGTACCACCAGCCTTTGCCGCAGATGCTATTATGGAAGCTGCAGATGCAGGAATCAAAGTAATTATTACGATTACTGAAGGAATTCCTGTAGCTGATATGGTCAAGGCAGCAGATTATATCAAAGAAAGAGATTGTACGATGATTGGTCCTAACTGCCCAGGAGTAATTACTCCAGGAGAAGCAAAAGTGGGAATTATGCCTGGCTTTGTTTTCAAAAAGGGTAATGTTGGAATTATCTCTAAATCAGGTACCTTAACTTATGAAGCTGCTGACCAAGTAGTACGTGAAGGATACGGGATTACAACTGCTATTGGTATTGGGGGAGATCCAATCATTGGAACAACGACTAAAGACGCTGTAGAATTATTCATGAATGATGAAGAAACAGAATGTATCGTCATGATTGGTGAAATCGGTGGTCAACTAGAAGCAGATGCTGCAAAATATATCCAAGCGACTGGAAATAAAAAGCCTGTAGTAGGATTTATTGCTGGAGAAACAGCTCCTGCAGGACGTACAATGGGACATGCCGGAGCAATTGTAGGTGGATCTGATGATACCGCTCAAGCAAAAAAACGCATTATGGCAGAATGTGGAATTCACGTTGTTGATTCTCCTGCAGCCATAGGTAAAAAAGTAGCTGAAGTACTCGCTTAATTCAATCAATATGTATCTATTAAAAGGTAAAACAGCCATTATTACAGGAGCTAGCCGTGGAATCGGGAGAGGAATTGCCCAAGTCTTTGCCGCGCAAGGATGTAATGTTGCCTTCACGTTTAGCAGCTCTGTAGAAGCGGCAAATGCTTTAGAAACAGAACTTAAAGCAGCGGGTGTTAATGCAAAGGGTTACCAAAGTAATGCGGCCGATTTTGATCAAGCACAAGCTTTAGTAGAAGAAGTCTTGAAGGATTTTGAAGGGATTGATATCTTAATCAATAATGCTGGGATTACAAAAGACAACTTACTCATGCGAATGGGAGAAGAAGACTTTGATAAAGTCATCGAAGTCAATTTAAAGTCTGTCTTTAATATGACCAAAGCAGTGCAGCGTACCTTTTTAAAACAACGCAAGGGCTCTATCATCCACATGAGTTCTGTCGTAGGGGTGAAAGGGAATGCCGGACAAGCAAATTATGCGGCTTCTAAAGCGGGAATCATTGGATTTTCAAAATCCATTGCCCTAGAATTAGGATCGCGTAATATCCGTTCGAATGTGATTGCACCCGGTTTTATAGAAACAGAAATGACGGGAAGTTTACCCGAAGATGTTGTGCAAGGATGGCGCAACGGTATACCGCTTAAACGCGGCGGATCTCCAGAAGACATCGCAAATGCTTGTGTTTTCTTAGGATCAGATATGTCAGAATACATTACAGGACAAGTCCTTAATGTTGATGGTGGAATGCTAACTTAAAATAAAATTATTATGAACAGATTACCAAAAATTGGCCTACCAGCGCTAGCGCTAGGATTTATCTTGATTATTTTTATTTCGAAATCTTCTATCAATATTGGATATGGAGAAGCGGGAGTGTTATTTAAAACCTTTGGTGGAGGGGTCGTGACAGATGAACCACCGTTAGGGGAAGGATTCCATATCATTGCACCTTGGAATAAAGTATACATTTACAACGTAAAGCAACAAGAGGTATTTGAAAGCAAAATGCAAGTACTTTCTTCTAATGGTTTAGAGATCAGCTTAGATATTTCTGTCTTGTATCAGCCTAAAATCGAAGACTTAGGAAAACTACACAAAACAAAAGGGGAAAACTATCTGAACATTATCATTATTCCTCAGATTAGAGCAGTAGCTCGTTCTGTAGTGGGACGTTACACGCCAGAGCAATTGTACTCTACTAAGCGAGATGCCATTCAAAATGAGATTTACGAAGAAACTAAAAAGGTAGTTGAAAATCAATATGTTCAACTCAATGCAGTTTTAGTTAGAGATGTGACTTTACCTATCGCAATTCGTCAAGCCATTGAACGTAAATTAAATCAGGAGCAAGAAGCCTTAGAATATGAATTCCGTATTGAAAAAGCAAGACAAGAAGCAGAACGTCAGCGTATTGATGCAGAAGGGAAAGCAAC
>JBDNAJ010000114.1:0-9020 GCA_039768455.1 Candidatus Arcticimaribacter sp. | reverse complement strand
AGGGCATCAAAGACTTTACTCAAAAAAGTCCTGATACAAGCTTTGCAAAAAACTTTATTCAAGAGACGCAATCTTTTATCGCTTGGGTCAAAAAAGAACGCGATGCAAAATAATTTTCAAGGAGAAATCACACTGGTGGGAGCTGGTCCAGGGGATCCAGAATTGCTTACAATAAAAGGATTAAATGCCATACAAAGAGCAGAAGTCATTTTATACGATGCCTTAATTAACCCTAAGCTATTAGACCACAATCCCATCGCAGAAAAAGTGTTTGTAGGAAAAAGGTTAGGCTTTGCAAAAATGAATCAAGACGAAATCAATAGCCTTTTGATTAGCTATGCCTTAAAAGGAAAAAAAGTAGTTCGCTTAAAGGGAGGAGATCCTATGATTTTTGGTCGTGCAGCAGAAGAATTGCATTACGCTTCTCTTTTTAACATTCCTACCCAAGTGATCCCTGGGATTTCATCTTATACCGGCATTGCTGCACAACATCAAATTCCCTTGACAAAAAGAGGGGAAAACGAAAGCATTTGGATTACGACTGGGCACACACAAGACGGTGAAATCTCAAAAGATATTCCGCTTGCGGCACAAACAAACGCCACGGTAGTCGTTTTGATGGGCATGCGTTTTTTGAATAAAATCATCAAAACATTTGCACAACACAAACCCAAAAATTATCCTGTCGCAATCATACAAAATGGAACGACAGCAAATGAAAAAGTAATTGTGGGAACCTTAGAAAATATAGTCGCTTTAAAAGAAGAACATCAAATCACTAATCCGGCGAATATTATTTTTGGTAAAAGTGTTATAGATCATATTACCCAATACAAGAATCTAAAATCTAAGGTATGCCAGAGTTAAACCCCCTTTATCCCGTTTTTCTCAAGGCCCACCAATTGGAATTTTTAATTGTGGGAGGAGGATATGTTGCCTTAGAAAAAATGGAGTTTTTATTAAAATCTTCGCCAGAGGCAAAAATCACCCTTGTGGCGCCTTTTCTTCGCGAAGAGACAAAAGCATTTATAAAAGACAAACCAGTACGTGTCATAAAACGTCGTTTTCGCTTGTGGGATTTACGCAAAAAGAACATCGTTATTGCAACGACTGATTCCCCAAAGGTGAATCAAAGAGTGCGAATTGCCTGTAACAAAAGAAGAATATTAGTAAATGTGGCAGATACTCCCGACCTTTGTGACTTCTATATGGGCGGAATCGTTACAAAAGGGAATTTAAAAATTGGGATTTCTACCAATGGAAAATCCCCGACGATTGCAAAAAGAATGCGTCAATTTTTAGAGGGCTTTTTACCCGATGAAATTGATGACTTGCTCAACACACTTAGGGACTACAGACAGACCCTTAAAGGAGATTTTGAGTCAAAAGTGATTGAAATGAATGAAAGAACTAAATTGTTATTAGAAGAAAAAAAATGATTAAAACAGATATCATCATTGTAGGCGCAGGCCCAGTAGGTTTATTTGCCATTTTTGAGGCAGGTTTAATGAAACTCAAATGTCATCTAATCGATGCGATTCCACAAGCGGGAGGACAATTGACCGAGATCTATCCTAAAAAACCCATTTATGACATCCCGGGTTATCCCAGTGTATTAGCGGGAGAACTGATTGATAACTTAATGGAACAAGCCGCTCCTTTTAAACCTGGATTTACCCTGGGGGAACGCGCAGATACCATTGAAAAACAAGCAGACGGTAGCTTTATTGTTACCACTAGTGAAGGAACACAGCATCAAGCACCCGTAGTGATGATCGCAGGAGGTTTAGGGAGTTTTGAACCCCGTAAACCAAAGATTGAAAACCTTCCGCAATTTGAAAAAAATGGCGTGGAATACATGGTCAAAGAACCCGATGCTTTTATTGGGAAGAAAATCTTTATCTCTGGTGGAGGTGACTCTGCCTTAGACTGGGCCATTTATTTTGCCGAACACAACAACACCTCTGTGGGACTTGTTCACAGAAGCGATACTTTTAGAGCCCATAAAGACTCGGTTGAAAAAGCCTATCAATTGCAAAAAGAAGGAAAAATTGATTTCTATACCCATGCAGAAATCGTTGGACTAAACGGAGAGGACACCCTAAAATCAATTGAAATCAAGCAGAAGGATCAACCCAATAAAACGGTTGAAGTGGACACTTGGTTACCCCTCTTTGGTTTATCGCCAAAGCTAGGGCCAATTTCCAACTGGGGTCTAGAGATAGAAAAGAACGCCATCAAAGTAGATAATACCTTAGATTATCAAACCAATATCCCTGGGATTTTCGCCATTGGTGACGTGAATACCTATCCTGGGAAATTAAAACTGATTCTCTGTGGTTTCCACGAGGCTACTTTGGCGGTGCAAACCGCCTATAAGATTATCAATCCAGATAAACGCTTTACCTTAAAATACACCACGGTACAAGGGGTTCAAGGTTTTGAATAATCTTATTCTAAAAGGCTAATTTATTGGTAGTTCCTTAAAAGGCGCGTACTTTTGCAGCGGTCTAAAAGACCGCGGAAAAAATAATGAAAAGAGCCTTATTCTTCATTTTACTGCTCTCTAGCTTAATTGGCTGGTCACAGCTCAAAGGGCGCGTAAGTGACGGAGTAAAGCCCATTGCTGGGGCAACAGTCTATTTCCCTTCCATCAATAAAGGGGGAGTGACTAATCTTGATGGGGTTTTTGTCTTTGATGCTTTACCAAAGGGAAATTACCCGGTGGTGATTTCTTATGTTGGCTTTTTACCGCAAAAAACAACCCTTAACATTAGCGAAGGCGAACAGGATCTTGGCGAGTTGATTCTTTTGCCCGATAGTTCTTTGGACGAAGTCATTATTTCTGGGAATCTTAAACCGGTGAATCGCCTCGAAAGTACGATTCCTGTAGAAGTCTATTCCCCCCAATTTTTACAACAAAATCCCTCGCCTAATCTCTTTGAAGGAATACAATACATCAACGGTATCAGGCCGCAAATCAATTGCTCTGTTTGCAATACCGGGGACATTCACATCAATGGTTTAGAAGGGCCTTATACTTTTGTCTTGATTGATGGAATGCCCATTGTAAGCAGTCTAGCCAGTGTTTATGGCTTAAATGGTATCCCAACAGGAATGATTGAAAAGGTTGAAATCATCAAAGGGCCATCAGGTACCTTGTATGGGAGTCAAGCGGTAGGGGGATTAATTAATGTGATCACAAAGTTACCCGAATACAGTCCGCGTTTTTTTAATGACATCTATGGGACCTCTTGGCAAGAGTTTAATGCAGACCTTGGCTTCTCTGGAAAAATCAACGAGAAGGTCAATTTTCTAACTGGTATCAATGGGTTTATCTACGACAATCCTGTAGACCATAACAACGATAACTTTACCGATGTGACTCAGCAAAAACGCTTTTCGCTTTTCCAGAAGTTTGCTTGGACAAGGAACCCTTCCCTAAAAGGATCATTCGCCTTTCGCTACTTGTATGAAGATCGCTGGGGCGGAGAATTAGACTGGACCGATGCAAATCGCGGAGGAGATCAAATCTATGGTGAAAGTATCTACACCAAACGTTTTGAAATTATTGGCGCCCAAAACCTATCCCATCAATGGGAGGTCCAATATTCTTACACCGATCACGATCAAGATTCTTTTTATGGCGATATGGCTTTTCAAGCCAAAGAGCGTATCGCTTTTGTCCAAGGCATCTGGCTCAAAGAGCGTGGGCGACATCAATGGCTGGGTGGGCTAAGCACCCGCTATAGTTGGTATGATGACAATACTCCCGCCACCGAAATTGACGCAGTAAACAACCCCAATCGCTACTGGTTACCGGGCGTCTTTCTAGAAGATGAAATCGCCCTAAAAGAACGGCATAAACTCCTACTAGGTATGCGCCTTGATCACCATCCAGACCACGGCATTATTGCCACACCACGGGCAGGCTATAAGATCAATTTTGACGAGCAGACACTGCTTCGGCTCAATGCAGGAACAGGGTTTAGGGTCGTGAATATTTTTACCGAAGACCACGCAGCACTCACCGGTGCTAGAGATTTAGTGATTGAAGAAGATTTATCCCCAGAACAATCGTATAATATCAACCTCAACTTTTACAAAAAAATCTATACCCCCAACGGATGGATTCTAGGCATTGATACCTCCCTATGGCATACTTATTTTACCAATCAAATCCTTCCTGATTTTGATACTAACCCCAATGAAATTCGCTATAACAACCTCAACGGTCATGCTATTTCTCAAGGGGGAAGCATCAATATTGAAGCCAATTATGGTCGATTTCGCGCACAATTAGGCGGGAGCTTTTTAGATGTTTTTACCCAAGAAAACAACACTAAAGTTCGCCCCGTCTTTACCGAAAAATGGTCGATGACTTGGGCGATTACCGCACCTTTATGGCAGGAAAAGTTGCGCCTTGATTATACGGGGAATCTTTATGGTCCCATGCGTTTACCCTTATTGGGAGACCTTGACCCTAGAGCAGAATTCTCTCCCATTTGGAGTATTCAAAATCTTAAACTAAGCTATCAAAAGGACAACGATTGGAACTTTTTTATCGGGGTGAAAAATCTGCTCGATTGGACCCCGGCAAAAAACAATCCTTTTTTAATTGCGCGCAGTGATGATTCTTTTGATCGCAATGTGCAATATGACGACAGCGGAACAATTCAAGCGAAAAGCGACAATCCTTATGCACTAAGTTTTGATCCCACTTATATCTATGCTCCTAACCAAGGAATTCGTTTCTTTATAGGACTCAATTATTCTTTATCTCGATGAAAGCAGATTCCTTTAATGTCTTTGGCGAAGCCTTATTAGTCTGTGGCACAGCACCCATGACGGGAGCCTACCGCTACGGCTGCTGCGATACCGGCCCTTTTGACGCGGGTACCCATACCGTTTGCGCTGTAGTGACAGAGGAGTTTTTACAGTTTTCAAAAAGTAAAGGCAATGATTTAACCCGTGCTTATCCACAGTATAACTTTCCAGGCTTAGTGGCTGGAGACTACTGGTGTCTCTGTGTCTCGCGATGGCTAGAAGCTTATCGCGCAGGGGTTGCACCACAAATTAAACTTGCCGCGACCCATCAAAAAACCTTAGACTATGTGTCTATGGATGTATTAACTACCTTTGCACTGGATGATCAATAATGCGCTCTTCATTTTTTCTGCTGTATCCTTTCTCTTTTTTGGGATAGGTTGTCTAAGAAGTGCTCATCTTAAAGCAGAATTCGAACGTTATGGAGTCCCGCAATTTAGGGTCTTGACGGGTTATTTACAGTTAATAGGTGCAGCAGGAATTGCCCTGGGATTTTATTTTGTTCCCTTACAACTTTTAAGTTGTTTTGGTCTCTCACTATTGATGTTATTCGGTGTTGGGGTTCGCATCAAAATAAAAGACAGCTTTATCCAAAGCTTCCCTGCGGCATTTTATTGTGTCTTGAACGGCTACCTCTTTTGGATACTTCTATAAATTTTAACGTATCCTTGGGAAAACATTATCAGGGCTTTAACAGCCCAAAGCGGGTTTAACCGCTACTTTTATATCATAATTTTCATGTACTAGTTGATAATTTTGGTTAATAAAACCCCTGGTAAGTTCCCAAGACCGCCAGGGGTTTTTATTTTTGTAAAAAAGTAGCATGGCAAAACGAACTCCACAACCCGATGAAATCGATCTACACGGTCTTAGACATAAGCCAGCCTTGGAGCTTGTTCGTGAAACCCTGGCAAAGCGAGAAAACCAACAGGGATCCTTTTCTCTTACCATCATTACAGGAAATTCAACCGTGCTACAAGAGCGTATTTTTACTGAAATTTTAGACGAAACTTATTATACCTACTATGTCCCCTCGTGGAATTTAGGACAGATTATTGTCGAAAACATGACCTTATAGTTTCTTCCGAAGCTGTGTTTTTTGAATGAGATTCACAAAACATTAGAAGATTTGGTTCTCTTATTGTAATTACCGATCGCTTTAATTGATTCAAAAGCAAAATAAGATTAATCTTTTTGTTTTAAATCTTTGATATACTGGGTGAGTAAGGCGAGTCCCTCTTCATGGACGATAGAACGCCCTATTTCTGGCATACGAATCGCAGGATCATTACTGCTCATTCGATAGATAAAAATTGATTCTTCTGGATGACCGGGAACAATATCATATTTAAAATCCCCAGACCCTTTCCCCGCAGCGATAGGCGGCTTTAAAACACCACGTTTACGTTGATCTTTTTGATGGTAATTTAAATACAAACCAGAGTTCTTTGCAGATCCTTGAGCAGAATGGCAATGGGCACAATTGGCATCTAAATAAGGTTTTGCACGATCTTCTACACTTGCAGTAAGAATATCATTCCAAACTGGCATAGACTGGTGTTCTGCAGCAGTACTAAAATTGGATAGAATCCCTACTTGCTTAAAATAATCCAGCTGATTGATCTCTTGTTGCAAGGCAGAATAACGTTGATTTAACTGGGCAGCAGTGATCCCTATAGGGGTAATGTTATTGTCGCTGCTATGGCAGTTTTTACATTGATTTAAATTAGGCACTACATAGTTAAGTTGTTTATTTTCTCCTTGACCATTCACCCAGCTTACTGCAATGTTTTTTCCCACATAATTCAAATCGGCATTAGTTTGCTGCTCATTCCAAATATAGTTAAGCGGCTTCCAGCCTTCTTCTTCCTTGATTAACAAACGGGTTTCTATAATCCTCTTGGGCGATGCGGTATCTCCTTCAATTGCGTGATAAAAGAAGTTCTTGATCAAGATTGCACCAGGGTCAAAGTAAAATGGTCCATTTACAGTAAAATCTATTGACTTCCCTTGAGGTAAATAAATAAAGCGGGCCTTTTCGGCATAATTAGAGAATAAGGGGGTGTTGATGGCATAAGGATAAACCTGCTCTGTGGGTGTCAAATCTTTCAATTCCCCTTTAAAAAAGGCGTAGTCAGAAAGCAGTTTAGGATCATCTGTGGCGATGGTTTTCTTGATAAGGGGGGTAGAGGCCTTTCTTGCTTTTGGCGCAACGCGCTTATCGTCTTTTGAACTACAAGCACAACAGAATAAAAAACAAGCCAATACAATACCTACCCCTTCAATCCGCATCATCAATTTTCTAATTTATTAAGCAATCAAAAGGGCTTTGATCATTGGTGAAACCTTCAAAATCGTGTGCTGCATCGAGATAAACAAAAGAGGCTTCACCATTGTTTTGAATACATAATTTATGCTCTTCATCTTGTAAAGATCCCCCCGGAGCAAAAATCCCATCATAGGCAATATCTGGAATGTTACCGCTATTTTTTACAAGCCATAATATTCCAAAGTCATTTGAAAAGGTGGGGAAAAAATGTTTGTTAGAAAAGCGATTATCTCTTACATCAATTCTCCCGGGGTAAGGGTTATAGGCTTTGTCATCTTTATAATCACTTTCAATCGCTCTTAAACCTCGGGCTTGAGCTTCATCGTTAACTGTTGCTTCACGTTGCTCGTCTTCTTCTGCTGCAAAGATTTCATAAGAAACGATACTTAGGTTGGTCGTTTTATGATTCGCGACAATATTATTGTGAAATTGCACATCTTTTGTCGCCATAATCACTACTCCAGCTCCCTTTGGCACTGCACTAACAATAGAACCTTTTACCGCAAAATTAGTGAGGTTGTTGTCGTGAATATTGTTGTTATAGGCATTGACTTGACCCCCGTATAAAGTGAGTTCAGGTAGGTTGAAAATCAATAAACCACTGGTGTTTTCATAGGCTTCATTGCCATAGATTTCAACATTGGTGCTGTTTTCGCTTTCAATTCCAGCTACATTGTAAAAGGCCTTATTGTTGCGAATGATCACATTATTTGATTGTCCCACATAGATCCCCGCATCTGAAGAGCCGATCGCCTCACATTCTTCGATAACCACATTAGTAGAAAGTACTGGATATAGGGCATAAGCGCCATTTTGAACAGAAACTTCTCCTGTCCATGCAGAGCGAATACGACGCATGACGACGCTGTCTGATTCGCTAATTTTTAAATTATCCCCCACAGCGTCTTCAATGGCAAAATCTTCAAGGGTGATGTTTTGACTGTTGGTAATCTTGATCCCTTCTGCGCCAGAAGTTTGTCCTTTAAACGACAACACGGTTTTATCCATTCCTTGTCCTTTGATGGTTAAGTGGGTTTTGTTGTCTAAACTAAGGGATTGAGAGAATAAGAAATGACCTTCGGGTAATTCAATAACAGAACTGTCTTTCGCCAAGATAAATTGTTCTACCAATTCTACTTCTAAATCAATATAATCCCGAGCTGGAGTATAAGCGGGTAAAGTTTCTTTTTGGGTAAGATAAACGACCCCAACAAAAAGAAGGAGGAGTAATAAAATGCGGGCTTTTTTCATGTTAATTAGGTTTAATTCAATGATTAAAGTACATAATTTTCATGAGCTGTAGCAATGAGAAAAAGAAAAACCCTAAATCCTTCGTCATCTCAATATCATAAAGACTTTAAATCTAACAAGAGCCGATGGGTCTATTTTTTTCCACAGCGGAGATTTGGAAGTTTCTAAAGAAGCTGTTGAGGATATAGCACCCACTCTGGAGAAGCTTAGCATTCTAATTAATGTTGAACTGGGAAACTTTTTAATGGAAAGGGCTCGAGATATTTACTTACTCAACATCGAAATGGATCAGCGAATCGAGACACTTTTGAGAATAAACCCTAAAACTTCTAAAGAAATTGATGGAGCAATTGTTTACAATAAGGTCCCCTCAAAAACAGGAGAAAAAGAAGTCACACCGGTATAGTAGAAAAAAGGAACATTGAGACATTCAACAAATATTTCCCTTGGAACAGGCCAGTCAAAGAGGAAAACAAGTTGATTTTCTAGCTACTTTTCTAAGAAATAATCTTAAGGCTGTCGCTAAACTAGCTGGACTTGACAGAGAACTTTTTACTAGGAAAATAAACGGAAAAAAACCTTACTCAATAAACACGTTTAAACTATACGAGGT
>JBDNAJ010000113.1:0-9177 GCA_039768455.1 Candidatus Arcticimaribacter sp. | reverse complement strand
TTTTCCTTAACATTTAAAAAAAAAATATTAATTTTGAGTTAAATAACTATATTAAACATGAAAAAACTACTATTATTAATCCCATCGTTGATGATTATGTCATTTAGCGGATGGGCACAAAAGACAGTAACAGGTTCAGTCCTTGATGAAGGTGGTCTTCCTCTTCCTGGTGCAACCGTTATTGAAAAAGGAACAAGCAATGGTGTTTCGACTGATTTTGATGGGAATTTTTCTATTGAAATTTCAGAGGGAAATATATTAGAGGTTTCTTTTATCGGGTACTCTTCAGAAATGATTACGGTTGGCGATCAAGACAGTTACTCAGTAACTCTTAATCCTTCTAATGAATTAGAAGAAATTATCGTAACTGGTCAGGGTTCTGGTATTGAGAAAAGAAAATTATCAACTACTGTAGATGTTCTCAATGAAAAAGATATTGACAAGCTACCAGCTACTCAGATCGATCAACTTTTACAGTCTACCACGCCTAGTGCGCAGATACGTTTAAGTTCTGGTCAACCTGGTACTGCATCAATCATCCGAACACGTGGAGCACTTTCTGCCGCAACTTCATCGACTCCTGTTGTAATTGTTGATGGTATTCGTGTAGATAATTTGAATTCAAATCCAAGTTTGTCAACCGACACTGGAGGTGCAAATATCTCGGCTTTAGCTGATATTCCTATTGAATCTATTGAGCGTATTGAGTATATCAAAGGAGGAGCTGCAACTACTCTTTACGGTGCAGATGCTGCCAACGGTGTAATTCAGATCATTACTAAAAAGGGGAAAGCAGGAACCAGTAAAGTGTTTTTTGAAAGCCGTTTGGGCTCTGTTCGAGCTACAGATGATTTCTTAAAATACTCTCGTACTGCTGAAGCATTATTCGATCCAGGTTTACTGAATGAATATCGCATTGGAATGAGTGGAGGAACTGAAGTTTCTACTTATAACTTTTCTGCTTCGCTTTATAAAGATGATTCTTATAACGATATTAATGAACAGATTAAACGTTCTTTCGCTTTTGGATTTACGCGCAATATTAGCGATAAATTAAAATATCAAGCATCCATGTCTTATTTAAACATGGACTCTAATTTAGACTTTAACGCCAACACTTCATTTAGTCGTTTTTCAGGATTCGAAGGAGGTGGTCGTGGAGATCTAGACGCAATGGATGACGAGACTTGGCAATCTGAATTAGAACGATCAAGAAATCTTGCAAATACCATCGATATTACCAATCGCGTAAATCGATTTACAGCTTCTAATAAATTCACCTATAATGCTGGTAATAATATCATCGCTAACTTTACAACTGGTGTTGATTTCCGTTCTTTTGTACAACAAAGGAACGATACTAATGAAATGCAAATTTATCAAGGAACAATCCCTGAAGGATCAGCTGATAGAGCAACGTTAGACCGAATGGTTAGGAATAATTTCACACTAACTACCGATTTCAACCTTACTCATCGTGGGGCCTTAGATAACTTTGAATTTGTTACTATAGTAGGAGCACAGTTTTTTAGAAAATCTGATCGACAAAATTTAGTTTCTGGAAGTGGAGGAGTAGACGGGTCAGTTTCTGTCAATACTTTTCCAACTAAAACATCAGAGGATTTTGTCCTTGAGAATGCAAACTACGGAATGTATCTTTTAGAGAATATCGGAATCTATAATGTAGCATTCCTCGAGTTTGGTGGACGTTTAGATTACAATACAGCAGCTGGAAAAAACTCTGATGCGATCTTCCTTCCAAAGTTTGGTATAACCTATAACATTTCAGACCATGACTTTTATGAAGGTTCAAGTATAAGTAATATAGTTAGTTCGATCAAACTACGTGCAAATTATGGAGAAGCCACCAATTTTGCAGGTGCTTTTTCTGGAGACCGCACCTTTGCACTAGAGTCTTTTCTTGGTCAACCAGCTTTCCGATTTGCTAATCCAGGAAATCCAGATTTAAAATCTGAGATTGTTCAAACAAGCGAGATCGGCTTAGAGCTTGGGTTTTTGGATAATCGTATCAACATTTCAGGGACTTACTACAAAGGGATAACTAAAGATGCATTATTTACTCCTTCACAGCCACCTTCTTCTGGATTGTTATCACAAATACAAAATATTGGTGAAATCGAGAATAGTGGAGTTGAATTAGCTTTAAACGCAGCGGTAATTCAAAACGATAAACATAATTTAAATCTCTCATTATCCTACAATACCAACGAAAATATAGTAACCAGCATGGGTGGTGCAGCACCATTTAGTGTAGGTGGATTTTCTGTGATTGGTTCATGGATTGAACAAGGACAAAGTCTTGGATATCTTCGCGGAACAGCTGCTACACCAAATGGTGATGGTAGCTACACTTTTACGCCTAACGAAAGCCTAGGGAAAACATTTGCTCCAACTTTTGGATCTATTTCTCTAAATTACTCTTATGATAAATTTAACTTCTTTGCTTCTGGGGATTATCAAATGGGTGGAAATATCGTGGATTTATCTTTCTTACTTCGTCACCTACGAGGCGTAGACAATACAGGTATTCCAGATGATTTAGTAGGGACTACCTCCCCATTTAATTATGTTAATTATTTCACCTTTGAAAGTGACTTCTTCAAAATAAGAAATATTGGGGTTAACTATAACTTCGGACAAACTGATGTTTTTAGTAATATTAGTGTAGGGTTTACGGCTACTAATCCATTCAATTGGACTACTGGCCTTTGGGATCCTGAAACTACAGGAAGCGGTATTGGATCACAGAACGGTTTTAGTAGTGGAGGTTTCTACTACGGAACAGAATCTGCTCCAAGAACATTTATTGCTTCTATTCGATTTGAACTTTAAAATATATACACATGAAAAAAAATATAATCACTTACATCGCAGCAGTATTTCTGATTTCAGGATGTAATAGCGACTTCTCTGATGTGGTTGACTTTAAACAAGTCACAAACCCGAATTTATCTGAAAGTTCTGTTGTAGGCTTACCCAACTCCTCAGCGCTATGGAAATCTGGAATTGAGCGCGAAATCTCGCGAACACTAAATGAAATTTTAATTCTTGCCGAATTAGGATCTGATAATTATGTTAATATTCAGACGTATTTCAGTCAATTTATGGATAATATGGATATTAGAACAACAGACCCTGATATTCGAGATACCCAAAATGAGATCGCACGTGTAATGCGAATGGCAGAATACGGAATTGCAACGGTAGGACCTAATGATCCTGACTATTCAGCAGCAACTGAGGCCGAGTTTAACTTTTATTTAGGTTATGCACGTTTGTTGGCAGGAATGTATTTTTCGAAGCTTCCTCAAGAGACCTTAGGAGCTCCGATAACATCTGATGAACTATATGCTAATGCAATTACTTCTTTCAATGCGGCTATCTCATTAAATCCTTTAGCAGAATATCATCTAGCAAAAGCACGTGCTAATTATTATTTAGGTAATAAGTCAGAAGCTGTAGCCGCAGCTACAGCTGCAATTAGTGAAGATGCTGATTTTTTACGTTCAGCTAAATATGATCAGCTTGAAGGGCCTTCAAACACGATGGAAGATGCTCTATATGAGCGAGGAACTTTTGATGATTTTCAACCTCTTCCTTCTTTGGACTTCTTGGATCCTAAATACTCTTTTGTTGATGCAAATGTTGACCCTTCAGTTCATTACTTAAAAGCAGAAGAAGCCTACCTCATCCTTGCTGAAGCTAATTTATCTGATGGTAATGTTGCTGCAGCACAACAAAACCTTACAAATCTATTGGCCTTAGTAGCTACGAGAGACGTAAGGGAAGTTGATGAAAGAGGAGAGACTAGAGGGAATCAATCTAATGCAGTAGATGACTCAACACGTCCTAGTAGCTCAGCAGTAACCGTTAATGGCCGCTCAGGATTGATTTTGGATCGTGATAATGGTGATGTTAGCATACCATCTGTGTCAGGAACTTCTCTTACAGCATCAGAGATTGCTGCAATGGGAGCAGATGATGCAGGTTTAGCTTTAATTTATCGTACACGTCAAGAAATATTTATTGCAGAAGGTATACGTTTTGTTGATATGGGTGTCAAACTTGTTATTAATGAAAATGAAATTCT
This sequence comes from Candidatus Arcticimaribacter sp., assembly GCA_039768455.1. GTDB lineage: Bacteria > Bacteroidota > Bacteroidia > Flavobacteriales > Flavobacteriaceae > Arcticimaribacter. The sequence goes on along the minus strand of JBDNAJ010000113.1, from coordinate 5,066 downwards.
ACAAAATGAAAATATAAGTGATGGAGACGCTGGAACTGTCGCTGTAGTACCTTCATTTATCAATGCAGTAAAAGATGATCTTGATGGGATAACGTTCGATGCTGCAAACAATGCTGCTGTGACTACAGTTGATGTTACAGCATTACTTATTCAAAACAAAACTTCCGATTCTGTTGTACCATTTGAATAAGAACACAATTATTTAATGCACTAGAAATTATTTTTACTAGTGATCATACAAAAACCACCTCTTTGAGGTGGTTTTTTTTTATCTTTCAAACTCAAAATTTATCATGGAGAAACAAGAAATTTATGGTGTTAGAGCCATTATTGAATGTATTGAAGCTAATCAGTCTATTGAAAAAGTATGGCTGTTAAAAGGACAGGCAAGTCCCATTTTTAAACAGCTAGAGCATCTTCTAAGAGAAAAAAATGTCGCGCACAGCTACGTCCCTAAAGAGCGTTTAGATCGCTTTAATGCAAAAAATCATCAAGGTGCGATTGCCGCGATTTCTCCCATCGATTTTGTTCCCCTAGAAGAAATGATAGAAAAGGCCATGGAAAAAGAGACCCCACCCCTTTTTTTATTATTGGATCAAATCACTGATACTCGAAACCTAGGAGCCATTATACGTTCAGCTTCTGCGACAGGAGTAGATGGGATCATCCTTCCTCAAACAGGGAGTGCAAGAATCAATTCAGACACCATTAAAACTTCTGCAGGAGCAATTTTCTCTGTTCCCCTAGCAAAAGTAGACCACCTCAAAGATGCTATCTTTCAATTACAGGCTTGTGATATTAAAACCGTAGGCATGTCTGAAAAAGCAGAAAACACTATCTATCAGGAAGACATCGCCGGCCCTATAGCGCTCGTAATGGGATCTGAAGAAAAAGGGATTGCTAAAGGCACTTTGGCCACATTAGACAAAACTGTCAAACTACCTATGCTGGGTAGTATTTCATCCTTAAATGTGTCTGTGGCTTGTGGTACGGTTCTGTATGAAGTCATTCGTCAGCGAAACTATAACTAGAGATGCAATCACCATTAGCAGAACGCTTACGCCCACAAACTTTACCCGACTATGTTGGTCAAAGTCATTTAGTAGGCGAAGATGGAGCGCTCTCCCAAATGATTGCTAGTGGTAATTTACCTTCGTTACTTTTGTGGGGACCCCCGGGGACAGGCAAAACCACCTTAGCCACCCTAATTGCAAAAGTTCACGAACGCCCTTTTTATAATCTTTCTGCCATACATTCTGGTGTTAAAGAAGTGAGAGAGGTCATTGAAAAAGCAAAACAATCTGGTGGACTTTTTACCAATAAAGGCCCCTTGCTCTTTATCGATGAGATCCACCGCTTTAGTAAATCCCAACAAGACTCTTTATTAGGGGCGGTAGAAAAAGGTTATGTTACTTTAATCGGCGCAACTACAGAAAATCCCAGTTTTGAAGTCATCAACGCCCTTTTATCTCGTTGTCAAACCTTTACCCTAAAACCCCTTCAAGCGACTGATTTAAGAACCTTATTGAAAAGAGCTATCGAAACAGATGCTGTATTAAGCAAATACAACATTGACCTAAAAGAAGATAAAGCGTTATTGAGTTTATCAGGTGGGGACGCAAGAAAACTCCTCTCGCTATTAGAACTGGTGGTGCTCTCAGCAACTGATAAAGAAATAACCATCACTAATGACTTAGTCTTAAAACAAGCACAAACCAATACCGTATTATTTGATAAAAAGGGAGACTTACATTACGACATTGCTTCGGCTTTTATAAAATCAATTCGCGGGAGTGACCCAAACGCTGCAGTATATTGGTTGGCGCGATTAATTGAAGGGGGAGAAGATGTGAAATTTATCGCAAGAAGATTATTGATTTCTGCTTCAGAAGATATTGGGAATGCAAACCCTACTGCATTGGTATTAGCTAATACTACTTTCCAATCTGTTCAAGCCATTGGATTGCCAGAAGCAAGAATAATTTTAAGTCAGTGTGCGACTTATCTGGCCTGTAGCCCAAAAAGTAATGCGGCATATTTAGCCATTAATAAAAGCCTACAAATGGTCAAAGAAACAGGAAACCTAGCTGTGCCCTTACATTTGAGAAATGCCCCTACTCAGTTAATGAAAGAACTAGACTATGGAAAAGGATATCTCTATGCACATGACTATCCCAATAATTTCGTCCAACAAAATTACCTCCCCGAAGAGATTCAAGGGACCGTATTTTATCAACCAGGAGGAAATCCAAAAGAAGAACAGTTTAAACGTTTCTTAAATGATCGCTGGGGAGAGCACTACCGCTATTAAATTCTTTTCCAAAAGAAGGGTGTAAACAAAATCAAAACGGTGAAAAGCTCTAAACGTCCTAATAACATTAAGAAGGACGCCCACCATTTTCCTGCCATAGATAATCCGTTAAAAGAAAAAGCGGGTCCAAAATCTCCTAAAGCAGGCCCTACATTTCCTAAACTTGATGCAGCTACTCCAATTGACGAAACAAAATCAAGCCCTAGAATGGAAAAGCCCAGTGTACCGATGATAAATGACAGCATATACAAAATAAAAAAGCCGTAAATGTTTTGGATTACATTATCCTGTACAACAGCTTTATTGTAGCGAATTTGTAAAACTGCATTAGGGTGCAAAGCACGATTAAATTCTAAGAATCCACTTTTAATCATTAAATAATGACGCACTCCTTTTATCCCACCAGAGGTTGAGCCAGCTGACCCACCCATAAACATTAAAGCAAAAAAGAGCACGGTCAAAACAGGAGTCCAAGCTGTAAAATCTGCCGTTACAAAACCGGTGGTTGTCACCACGGCTACAATTTGAAATAAAGCGTGTCTAATCGCACTTTCAACTTCGCCTAAAACCTGTGGGTGATTAAAAGATGTTGAAGCAGATAAATCTACTTTAGTATAAAGAACAACGGCTACAATTAAAGCAGAAAAGAAAATCATTCTACTAAAAAAACGAAACTCTTCGTCCTTGAATATTTTTTTTATTTGTCCCGTTAAGGCAAAATAACTCAGTACAAAATTCACCCCAGCAACAAACATAAAAAAGGTGATGATATATTGTATCAATGGTTGATTGTTCCAAAAAGCAACGCTGGTGTTTTTTGTTGAAAAACCACCCGTAGATACTGTACTCATGGCGTGATTAACAGCGTCAAAAAGTGACATCCCTGCAAACCATAACAGGGCTGTTTCAACAAGCGTAAATCCAACATATATAAACCACAAACGCTTTGCCGTATCTGTAATCCTGGGGTGTAGTTTATCACTACTTGGTCCAGGGGCTTCTGCAGTAAACAACTGCATTCCACCTATCCCTAAAAGCGGTAAGATTGCAATCGCTAAAACAATGATTCCCATCCCCCCTATCCAATGCGTTGTGCTGCGCCAAAACAACACACCTTTTGGGACTATTTCTATATCAGCCAACACAGACGAACCCGTAGTAGTATAACCAGACATCGTTTCAAAAAAAGCACTAGATACATCTGGAAAAACACCTGTAAACAAATAGGGTAACATTCCAGAAATTGTCATTAAGAGCCAGCCTAAACTCACCACGAGATATCCATCTCTTTTGTTCAACTGTTTTTGGTGATTACGACTAATCAACATCAAAACAATCCCAACAAGTAAAGTAAGTAATGAAGCTAATGATAAAGGGAGGGTTTGTCCATCTTTAGTAAGGATACTTACAAAACTTGACAGCAGCATAAACCCACCATTAAACAGGAGTAAAACTCCCATCAAATAACATATAATTTCGCTGTTTAGCTTATGCATCTTAGAGGAATAAACTTTCTACTTTGCTAAGCGCCCTGGGTAAACTACAAACCACCACACGGTCACCAGCATTGATTTTATAATCTCCTAAAGCGATGATTCCTTGCCCTTCTTTAATCACCCCACCAATAGTTGCAGAACGTGGAAAATCAATATCCCTAATTAACATTCCATTTACTTTTGATTCTGGTTTTACGATAAACTCAAGAATTTCAGCATTTAAACTATTTAGGGTGGTTAGGTCAACAACTTCTCCCCTTCTAATATAACGGAAGATCGTATTCGCAGTAAGTAATTTTTTATTGATCAAAGTATCAATCCCTATCGATTGAGACAATTGAAAATAATCCATGTTTTCTACTAAGGCAATGGTTTTCTTAACCTTTTTAGATTTTGCCATTAAACAGGACATAATATTTGTTTCAGAATTTTCTGTCACACAAATAAAAGCATCCATTGCGGCTAGACCCTCTTCTTCGAGTAATTCTACATTTCTACCATCGCCATGGATAACCATTGCGTCTGGCACTTGATCAGAAAGTTCAAAGGCTTTATTCTTATTTTGCTCTACTAAGACCACATTAAACTTTTTAGCCAAAAGAGATTTAGCCGTACTAAGGCCTATTTTACCTCCCCCAAGAATCATTACATTTTTGATGACTTCTTTATTTTTTCCGGTTAGTTTATAGAGTTCTTCCACCCCCTCTTTAAGGGTAATAAAATACACTAAATCATGCGCTTCAAAAGGAGTATCCCCTCTAGGGATAACCGTATATTGAGTACCTTTTCGCTGCAAGGCTATGGGCATAAAGTGTACATCAGGGAAAATCTGCGCAGCTTCTTTTACCGTCTTCCCGACAAAAGGAACACTTTCTTCTAAGGTAGTTCCTACCAGTGTTAAAGCCCCTTCTTCAAACTCATAACTGTCACTAAAAGCAGATTGATCAAGCAATTGCTGAATTTCTGTCGAAGCGAGTTCTTCTGGCGAAATCAATTCATCTACCCCTAATTTTTCAAAACTAATCTCGCCTTGATTATGGATAAATTCTTCGTTAGAAATACGGGCAATGGTCTTCATACACCCTAACTGTTTTGCTAAAGCACAAATAGTAATATTTGTCGTTTCTTGCTCTGTTACAGCAATAAACAAGTCAGCGGTAGCAACATTAGCATTCTTCATTAAATCTAATGAAGTGGCGTCTCCTTTTATCGCCTTGATATCCAAATGATTCTCGGCATAATTTAACCGCTCTTTATGG
>JBDNAJ010000013.1:0-24750 GCA_039768455.1 Candidatus Arcticimaribacter sp. | reverse complement strand
GCGGGGAAGAACTTTATTGGATCGATAACGCCTTTGGCGGAATGCCTACCTATCAATTAGGGGCAAAGTATCCTTATGATGTTTTAACGCCTTTGCACAAAGTCGTGCGCCTTTTGCCGCATCCTTCTTATTTGCTTTTTCTTTATTTTCTAGGGGCATATGTTTTCTTATTGAGCATTGGTCAGCCCAAAAAATATGCTATTCTGGGAGCCTTAGCTTATGGTTTGTCGACTTATTTATTGATTATCATTCAAGTAGGTCATAATACAAAGGCGCAAGCTTTAGGGTACCTGCCCTTTGTCTTTGCAGCGATGCATTATATTTTTTCAAAGAAATCTTTGTGGGGAATTGTTTTTGGTGGCTTAGCCATGGCTATGCAAATTAGAGCGAATCACTACCAAATGACCTATTATATGTTGCTTTTAATGGGTTTGTATGTTGGATTTCAAGCATGGCAGTTTTACCAAGCTGGAAAGCTAAAACCTTTCTTACAAAGTGCATTAAGATTAACCTTAGCGGGGGTATTAGCCATCGCATTGAACGCAACTGCACTTTTAGCCACCTCTGAATACACTCAGTTTAGCACCCGTGGAAAAAGTGAATTGACTCAGGATGCGAGCGGACTTCCGCTCGAAAAAAGATCTGGCTTATCATATGACTACATCACCCAATACAGTTATGGGATATTTGAGAGTTTTAATCTTATGGTTCCTAGAATTCAAGGAGGAGGTTCTGGGGAAGATTTAGGATCCTCTTCTGCGATTTATAAGGATTTAATCCAAAGGGGCGCCTCGAGGCAGCAAGCAGCTCAGTTTGCAGCGAATGTGCCTACTTATTGGGGAGATCAACCCATACTGGAAGCTCCGGCTTATATTGGAATAGTAGTTGTCTTTTTAGCAGTATTAGCACTTTTCTTTCCCTTAACCCTATTAAAGAAATGGCTGTGTGCTGGGATTGTACTTTCCCTTTTGCTTTCTTGGGGAAAAAACTTTGATTTCCTCACCCGTTTATTCATTGATTATTTCCCTTTGTATTCAAAGTTTAGAGCGGTTTCTTCTATCCAAGTAATCTTAGAATTTTGCTTTCCCATTTTGGCCATTTTAGGCCTAAAGGCGTTTTTTGATCATCCAAAAGTAGCTGCTAAAAATGCATTAAAAAAGGCGCTCTATGTGTTTGGCGGAGTCTTACTTTCATTGTATTTAGCACAAGGAGTGTTGTCTTTTCAAGGCCCTAATGATAGTTATTACAGCAGTGTTTTTGGATCGCAACTTATGCAGATGGTTTTTGAAGCGCGAAAAGATATTTATGCTGCAGATCTAATTAGAGCCATTGTTTTTGTGCTTTTAGTAGCAGGAATGCTCTATGCTTTCCTCTTTGATAAATTGCGCAAACAAATGGCGTTTATCGGGATTGGGTTGCTATTGTTTATTGACCTATTGCAAATTTCAAATCGCTATTTAGACCGTGATTTATTTGTCCCTCCCAGTCGAGTAAAGCGCGCTTTTGTTTCAACAGCCCAAGATCGGGCTATTTTGAATGATCCAGGACATTTTCGTGTTTACGAACCTTCTTTGGGCTTGCAAGGGGCAAGAACAGCCTATTTCCACAATGCCATAGGAGGATATCACGGGGCAAAACCCAGGCGTTTCGAAGAATTGATCGATTTGTTTCAGCAAAAACAGCACGAGCCCATTCTCAATATTTTGAATGTTAAATACATTTTATATGACAACGAAGAGGGTGCACCACAAGCTTTAGAAAACTCCGCAAATCTAGGTGCTGCATGGTTGGTGAGTTCCCTTTCGCCGAAGGCTGATCCCGACCAAGTCTATCAAGCGATGACAACTACAGATTTTGCTTCAACCGCGATTGTAGAAGGGGAGAATTTATCCCTTCCTTTATCTTTTGTAAAAGATAGTTTAGCGCGTATCGACTTAGTAGAAAATGCGCCCAATGAAAAAGTCTATGCCTTTAAATCGAGCCATGACGCCTTTGCGGTCTTTTCAGAGATGTACTATGAGAAAGGTTGGGTCGCAACTATCGATGATCAAGAAAGTGAAATCTATGCAGTCAATTATGTTTTGCGTGGCTTAGAAATTCCTGCTGGGGAGCATCGTATTCGCTTTACTTTTACCCCAAAAGTTGTTGCCTTAGGAAGTGGAATCCAACTTGTAGCAATTGTGTTATTATTACTTTTGATAGCAGGGAGTGTTTGGCAAAGTTTAACCCAAAAACAGCAAGGATAAATGGGCGTGGTAGCAAAGCAGTCTTTTTATAATATCCTAAGTGTAATACTTGCTTTTGGGATTGGTGCGATCAATACAATCGTTTTTTATCCCAGAGCGATGGGAGAGGAGTTGTACGGGATTGTAGTGATATTATTAGCACAGTCAAATATCTTGCAGCCCATTTTTTCTTATGGGGTACAGCACACGATTATAAAGTATTTTTCTGCTGCACCTTCGCAAAAGGAACAAGATAAATTATTGCTTTTTTCCCTCTTGATTCCCCTTGTATTTATCTTACCAACGGCTGTTTTATTCTTTGCAAATTACACCGAAATAGCCGCATATCTTTCTACCAAGAATCCAGAGATTGCTCAGTTTGTTTATTTGATTTTTCTCATTGCAGTTTCTACGGCCTATTTTGAGATATTTTATAACTGGGCCCGAGTGCAAAAGCAAACGGTGGTTGGGAATTTTTTAAAGGAGGTGTACCAAAGGGTTCTAATCACACTTCTCTTACTTGCCTACCTGCTTGAGTGGATTGATTTTAGCGCCTTTATCAATGCTTTAATTGTAGGCTATTACTTGCGTTTAGCAGTTATAATGGGCTATAGTTTATGGTTGTATACGCCCAAAGTTTACTTCTCTTTTCCTGCTAATACCCGACAGCTTCTAACCTATAGCACTTTAATCTTTCTTTCTGCCTTTGGCGCCAGTGTGATTATTGATATAGACGCAAGCATGCTGGGGAAGTTAGTAGAAGATCGCTATGTAGCTTATTATCGTGTCGCCATTTTTATCGCAGCGATTATCGATGCACCTGTAAGGGCCATGTTGCAGATTGTTAGCCCATTAGTTTCAGAGGCAATTAACACCAATAAGCAGAAAGAACTGAAATCCTTGTTGTCAAAGAGCGGAACAAATCTTTTGTTGGTTTCAGGTTTGTTTTTTGTGCTGATCAATGCGAATATCAATGATCTATATGACTTTATCTATTTCTTGAGTGGTAAAGAGGGCTTTGTCGTAGCTATTCCAGTGGTGTTGTATATATCGATTACTAAAATCATTACCGCAGCTACTGGTTGTACAAACAATATCATTAACAACTCCAAGTATTATTATTTTGTCCCGTTTTTATCAATCGGTTCTGCAATAGCGGTGGTGTTTTTAAATCTTCATTTTATTGAGCAATTGGGCTTTATAGGGGCGGCTTTTGCTACCTTAATTGTAATAACTGCCTTTAATATTATCAAAGTACTTATTGTGGGGATGACCTTTAAAATCACCCCACTTAGTAAGCAAACCCTTTACCTCGTATTATTGATTTTAGGGCATTATTATGTCTTCTCTTCTCTTGATCTACCCTTTAGTGCTTTTGTCAATCTATTGCTTAAATCAAGTTTCATTTGTGGGAGTTATCTCGCATTTTGTGTAGGATTAAAGATTTCTCCCACCATAAATGATCTATTAGCGACTGCTTATAAAAAATTAAGGTCTATCATTGGGTAGATAGACCTTAACCAAACAAAATCATAGAAACCAAAATAATTCAATTATGAAATCAAATCATTTTGATAATATCAAGTATTGTGCCAAAAAATCAAATAGCTAATTATTAGCTGTTTAGCTTTTCTTTCAAGTATTGACCTGTAAAAGAAGTCTTGATTTTTGCGATTTCTTCTGGGGTTCCTTCTCCTATCAAAGTTCCTCCTTTGTCTCCCCCTTCTGGTCCTAAATCAATCACGTGATCTGCACATTTGATCAAATCCATATTGTGTTCAACTACTAAGAGTGAATGCCCTTTATCTAGCAAGGCGTCAAAAGAGGTGAGGAGTTTGTTGATATCGTGAAAATGAAGTCCGGTGGTGGGCTCATCAAAGATGAATAGGATTTTATCCTTTTGCTCTCCCTTGCCAATAAAGGAGGCAAGTTTGATCCTTTGGGCTTCGCCTCCAGATAAAGTAGCAGAAGATTGTCCTAAGGTTACATAGCCTAATCCCACCTGTTGAAGGGCATTGAGTTTTTTGGCTAGTTTATCCTGTTTGTGTTCTGAGAAAAACGCTATGGCATCGTCAACAGTCATGTCTAAGACTTGGTCAATAGATTTGTCCTCAAAAAGAATTTCCCTGACTTCTTTTTTAAAGCGCTTGCCCTTACAGTGTTCGCACTCAAGGACTACATCTGCCATAAATTGCATTTCGATGGTCACGGTTCCTTCTCCTTTACAGGCATCGCAGCGTCCACCATCTACATTAAAAGAGAAGTGCTTTGGTAAAAAGTTTCTGACCTTGCTTAAGGCTTGTTTTGAGAACAAAGCTCTGATGTCGTCATAGGCCTTGATATAAGTAACCGGGTTAGATCTTGAGGATCTACCGATAGGGTTTTGATCAATGTATTCTATATGTTTTATGGAAGAAAAGTCACCCTCTAAGCCATTAAATTGCCCAGGTTTTTCCACAAATATATCTAAGTGTCTTTGCAACGCAGGGTAGAGAATCTTTTTGACAAGCGTACTTTTTCCACTTCCAGACACCCCTGTTACCACAGTAAAGGTGTTAAGGGGGATATTGACATCAATGTTTTTTAAATTGTTTTCTCTTGCCCCGATGATACGAATCGATTCTTTGCTTTTGCGGCGCTTTGTTGGAACCTTGATGGCTTTTGTACCATTGAGATAATCGGCGGTTAAGGTGTCCTGTTTGACAATCTCTTTAAAACTACCTTGCCCTACAACATTTCCTCCTAAACTTCCTGCTTCTGGGCCGATGTCAATAATAGCGTCTGCAGCACGCATAATATCTTCGTCGTGTTCAACAACAATCACTGTATTGCCTAAGGCTTTAAGTTGCTTTAAAATATTGATCAAACGCTCATTGTCGCGGGAATGTAAACCAATACTCGGTTCGTCCAAAATATACATTGATCCCACTAAGCTACTTCCCAAAGAGGTTGCCAAATTAATGCGTTGTGATTCTCCACCAGAAAGGGTATTTGACTTCCTGTTTAAAGTTAGATATCCCAAGCCTACATTTTGCATAAAGGACAATCTAGAATTGATCTCTATCAACAAACGACTTGCAATGGCTTCTTGTTGCGGGGTGAAACTAGCTTTCGCAAAAAAGGCGGCTAAGTCATCTAAAGAAAGATGCATAAGATCAGGAAGACTTTTACCATTGATTTTCACATAGGCGGTCTCTGGACGCAAGCGGGTGCCATGACAACTATCGCATTTTGTTTTTCCGCGGTAGCGCGATAGCAAAACCCGATTTTGAATTTTGTAATTTTTTGCTTCTAGCTTTTTAAAGAATTTATTGAGCCCTGCAAAATAGGAATTGCCTTTCCACAATAATTCTTTTTGTTCTTGGGTGAGTTCAAAATAAGGTTTGTGAAGGGGGAAGTCAAAGTGATAGGCATTATTAACCAGGTCTGAGTAGTACTTTTTAAAGCCACTTCCGCGCCAAGGCGCGATAGCTTCTTCATAAACCGACAATCCATTGTTAGGGATTACAAGTTCTGGATCGATCCCGATGATGTCTCCATATCCTTCGCATTTTTGACATGCTCCGAAGGGATTATTAAAGCTAAAAAGGTGAACATTAGGTTCAAGAAATACGATCCCATCAGCTTCGAATTTATTGGAAAAAGCGGTGCGTTCTTCGGTTGAGAGATTCAAGACTTCACATTGTCCGTCTCCCTCAAAAAAGGCGACATCAACTGCGTCGGATAGTCTGTTCTTAAAGTCTTCATCCTCTTGACGTACAATTACTCTGTCGACAATTAATTCAAACTTTTTGGGAATTTTCCCATCCAAATCATCAAGGCGTTGCATCCCTTTATCTGTGTAGATACGGGCATAACCTTGTTGAATAAGAATGTCAATTTGTTCCTTTGGACTCCTCTTTTGTTTGTTTTGCGGTGTGGTTAAGAGTAGGAACTTACTGCCTTCGTCTTGCCGAATTAAAAAATCAACTACATCGCTAACCGTATCTTTTTTAATTTTTGTGTTCGAACTAGGAGAGTAGGTTTCACCGATTCTAGCATAGAGCAGTTTGAGATAATCATAGATCTCTGTTTTTGTGCCTACTGTTGAGCGTGGATTGCTTGAATTGACCTTTTGTTCAACAGCAATGGCTGGAGCAATCCCTTTAATTTGATCAACTTTTGGTTTGTTTAAGCGCCCCATAAATTGGCGTGCATAGGAGGAGAGACTTTCGACATAGCGACGCTGCCCCTCTGCATACAAGGTGTCAAATGCTAGTGATGATTTTCCCGATCCAGAGAGTCCGGTAATGACCGTTAAAGTATTTCGCTTAATGGCTACATCAATGTTCTTGAGGTTGTGGAGTTTTGCTCCTATAATGATGATGTTCTCTTTTGGCGATAATTGGTTGATCTCTTTCATAGAAAAAATAGAAGCTATAAATATACGATATATCCTCGCCAAGGAAATCAAAATTTCCTTTTTTGAACAATAATTTATCATTTGTAGAGTTATCAATATTTTTTCTATATTTGTAATTATAAAAGCAGAACGCCTATACACAATTTTACTTTAAACGTTTTATCGATTTTAACTCACCCCTCAGGGTTTAAAGTAATTTGTATATGGAAAACAGACTTCAACATCAAGACGACGCTGCTTTAGTTCAAGACTACATCAACGGGAATGAAAGAGCACTAGAAATGTTAATCATTCGTCATAAATTGAAAATCTACAATTTTATCTATTCTAAGGTATTTGACCGCGATACAGCCGAAGATATCTTTCAAGAAACCTTTATTAAAGTGATCAAAACGCTTAAACGCGGTGTTTATAACGAAGAGGGGAAGTTCTTGCCATGGGTAATGCGTATTGCGCATAATCTTGTGATTGATTTTTTCAGAAAAAACAACCGTATTCCTATTTTCGACAATAGCGATGAGTTTGATATTTTTCAATTAATTGGCGACGGCAACCCCACTGCAGAAAGAACCATGATTGAAGAGCAAGTGGTGGAAGATTTGCAAAAATTGATTGTAGAATTACCCGATGAACAAAAAGACGTTTTAACCATGCGCCTATACAAAGACATGAGCTTTAAAGAAATTGCAGAGTCTACTGGGGTTAGTATTAATACCGCATTAGGTAGAATGCGTTATGCGATCATTAATTTGCGAAAGTTGATTGAAGATAATCAGATAATTTTATCGGCCTAGTATACTTTTTTTGAAAAGTGGGCGTTCTATTGATATAAAGTATATTAATGGAAGAATTCTACTCAAAAAAACTTAAAACTCCTTCAGGTCCTAGTGACTTAACGATTAAACGAATCCTCGCTTTTTCTAAAGCATTAGACGCTTCAAAAGTTAACATTGAGGAGGAAAACAAAGAAATAGAGAAAGAATAAGCGTTTATTTTTTCTTTTTATAATATTCATTTAGGACGCTTTTGCGTCCTATTTTTTTTGTGATAATATCCTTTTCAAGATCCCATCCTCTTGCAGGACTGTATTCTCTTCCGTACCAAATGATTTGTAAGTGTAAGTCGTTCCAAGTCTCTTCTGGGAACAATCGTTTTGCATCTCTTTCTGTTTGTACCACATTTTTACCATTGGTAAACCCCCAGCGATACATCAATCGATGAATATGAGTGTCGACAGGGAAGGTGGGAATGTCAAAAGCTTGTGCCATTACAACTGCTGCAGTTTTATGTCCCACTGCAGGTAGTTCTTCTAGTTCTTCATAGGTGCGGGGAACCTCACCATTGTGTTTTTCCAAGAGGATTTTTGACAAACCGTGAATGCCTTTGGATTTCATGGGAGATAAACCCACGGGACGAATGATATCGCGAATTTCTTCTACCGTTAGCTTGATCATTTCTTGCGGAGTACGGGCTTTTGCAAAGAGGAGGGGAGTGATTTGGTTCACCCTTACATCGGTGCTTTGTGCTGATAATAACACAGCAATTAAAAGGGTGTAGGGGTCGGTATGATCAAGGGGAATGGGGATTTCTGGATAAAGATTTGCAAGTGTTTCGATGACATAATCAACTTTTTCCTGTTTGGTCATTTGTTCTTCTGTTTGTTTCGTAATTTAGAAAAAAAATAAGTTATGAAGCCATTACAAGTAGGGGATAAAGTTCCCGCTTTTTCTGTTTCTGATGATCGCGGAAACACCCAACAATTAAGTGATTATAAAGGACAAAAATTAGTTGTTTTCTTTTACCCAAAAGCCAGTACACCCGGTTGTACAGCAGAGGCTTGTGACCTTAGGGATCACTATAAAGAGCTGCAAGACGCTGGCTATGCTCTTTTAGGAGTTAGCGCTGATAGCGAAAAACGCCAACGCAATTTCTCAGAAAAATATGATTTTCCTTTCCCCCTTTTAGCAGATGAAGACAAACAAGTGATTGAGGCCTTTGGTGTTTGGGGACCTAAAAAGTTTATGGGTCGTGAATACGATGGGATTCACCGTATGACCTTTATCATAGACGAAAATGGGGTAGTGGAGCGCGTGATTGATAAGGTCAAGACCAAAGTGCACGCTGCGCAAATATTAGAGGCTTAGCTGGAGTTTTTTTAGTTAGTAGAAGTTATCTTCAAGTTGATAGAAGAACATGTTTAAATCATAAAGTACTGTAAGGAAAAGGCTATAGCATCTCGTTAAACTAATCTATCAATTCCTATTAGATCTATTCTTTAATCCCAAACATCTTGTTTTGGCGAATCATTTCTGCAATTCCTTCTGGAAGATGTTCTTCCCACTTAGATTCCCCGTCTTTAATCTGCTGAAGAATTTTACGAGAAAAGATGTTTAAATAGGTCTCGTCATAATCAAAGATATCGATCACCTTCCCGTTGTATTTAAAGAACTTGTAGAAGTCTTTCATACGAGGATGAAGTTTGAGGTTGGTGCTATTGGTAATATTCCCTTTCTCATCTTTCATGGGGTAGAGGTAAACCTTGAGGTTGTTGTAGAACATTTTCCCAAAGGCCTCTAGGATACCACCCCCAAGGTCTTCGTAATAGTGTTCATCAAATATTTCGACAAAGTTGTTGACCCCCATGCTTAAGCCCAATTGCTTTTTAGTGTATTGCGAGAGGTAATCTACCAGTTTGTAGTATTCTTTAAAGTTAGAGATCATCACGATATGTCCCAAAGAGCACAAGAGTTTTGCCCTATCCATAAAGTCTTTTTCATCTATTTCTCCGTCAGCTAAAAGGTTAGAAAGCGTGATTTCAAAGATGACAACAGTTTTGCTTTCATCAACGCCTGGCTCTTGTATAAAGGCGTCTAAGGCCTTTTCAAACATGTCAATATTGACTTTAGTTACCGGGCGAAAACTTCCGCGAAGCGTCAAAATATTTTTCTTGTAAAGTTCGCGAGCGGGAAGTATATTTTGTCCTTTAGGGTTGAACATGACCGCATCTGTCATCCCATTTTTAACGAGTTGTAAACTCATTAAACGGTTGTCAACATTTTCAAATAAAGGACCTTTAAAATTGATGGTGTCGATTTCAATGGCATCTTTATCGATGTTGTCATAGAGATAGCGCAACAATTTTTTGGGTTCATTATTTTTATAAAATGCGCCATAAACTAAATTGACCCCCACATTTCCTAGTACCTCTTGCTGTAATCTAGCTTCGGTTTGATGGAAACGAACGTGCAAGGTAATCTCACTATAATCTTGGTCTGGACTGGCTTGAAAACGAATTCCCATCCATCCATGGCCTTTAAATTTTTTTGCAAAGTCAATGGTCGTTACCGTATTTGCATATGTAAAGAACATCTTGTTGGGGTTTTCATCACGGGGGATACGGTCTTCTAACAACTGCATCTCATGATCGAGCATTTTGTTTAAACGCGCTTCTGTTACATAACGTTGGTCGTCTTCTTCTCCGTAAATATTATCACTAAAATTTTTGTCATAAGCACTAATGGTCTTAGCGATCGTCCCAGATGCTCCTCCAGAACGGAAAAAGTGACGGGCGACCTCTTGACCAGCACCAATCTCTGCAAAAGTACCATAGATATAACGATTGAGGTTGATGCGTAAAGCTTTGGCTTCAACAGAAGGGCGATTTTCTAATTCAGTTTCGCCAGGAAGTTGATCAGACATATACAAATAATTAGTTTTTCAAATCTACAAAGATTGTAGAATTAAATGACAAGGTTTACCTTTGAAAAACATGATCAAAATCACTTTTTTAGGCACGGGAACTTCTCAGGGAATTCCTATTATCGGAAGTAAGCATCCTGTTTGCTTGAGTAGTGACCCTAGAGATAAGCGATTACGTGTTTCGATTGCCTTAGCCTGGGATGATTATTTTTTTGTGATCGATTGTGGGCCAGACTTTCGCCAACAAATGCTGGCGATGAATGCGCGCCAATTAGACGGGATTGTCTTCACCCATGAACATGCCGATCACACTGCAGGCTTAGATGATATTCGCCCTTTTTTCTTCCGTCAAGGAAACATTAATATGCATATGTCTGCGAGAGTGCAAGCGTCTTTGAAGCAGCGTTTTGATTATATCTTTAACGATAAAAACAAATATCCGGGAGCACCTTCTGTCAATGTGCACAGCATTGATAAATCAACTCCTTTTAAGCTTGGGGATAAGCAGCTAATTCCCATCGAAGTGATGCACTATAAGCTGCCGGTGATGGGCTACCGCATTGATGATTTTGCTTATTTAACAGATGTTAAAACCATCGCTGAAGAAGAAAAAGACAAGCTTAAAGGGCTAGATGTTTTAATCGTCAATGCATTGCGAATTGAGCCACATCCATCCCATTTAAATTTAGAAGAAGCCTTAGCCTTGATTGAAGAATTACAGCCTAAGCGGGCTTATTTAACCCATATTAGTCACTTATTAGGTTTTCATGCCGAAGTTGAAAAAGACCTTCCTGAGAATGTTTTTCTCGCTTATGATAACCTAGAAATCACCACCTCATTATGAAAACTAAAATCTTTATTTATCTTTTTGCTTTTACTGCATTGATCCTTGTCTTTCAATTGGTCAATAGTTCAAAAGTAGTCAAGTATCAAGCAGAGACAATTGCGGAAAAGGTCGCGCGTATTGACACTTTAAAAGTGGCACTGGATAAAGTAGAATCTAAGTATGCAGAAGATGTGTATTTTTCTCTGGATCAAAATGAAGAAGCCCAAGCCTTTTATCCCGATGAGGATCCTGCGGTGATTATCGAATTGGTAAAAGAAAAACTTTACGAGAGCAATACCATTAAAGGAGATAATCCTTTAGTGCTTTACAGCGGTGCTGGAAAAAAGTTTTTAATTAATAAAATCAAAGTGCTGAATCACAAATGGGTGATTGCAGATTTTTCTGATGGGACCGATTGGGGGGAAATTCTAATCGAATACCAAATAAGAGGAGGGGAGATCAAATTGAATGTCTTAGATCAACTGCTGTATTACAACGATTAAGTATTCGTTTTTAACCAAGCGAGGAGATCAGCAAAATTCTCTGGATTAATGCCGTGTCCAGCGGGGTATTCCTTATACGCAACTTTTAAGTTTTTATTCTCGACTAATGCAATGCCTTTTCTCGCCCAGTCAACCGGGAGGGTGGGATCTTCTGTTCCGTGACTGCTAAAGATGCGCAGTTGATCTAATCCTTCTTTGGCGTAGCCAAAAATATCTTCGTTTACATAACCGCTTAAGGCAATGATTTTTTCGATGCGTTCTGGGTGGCTTAAGCCCACGGCCCAACTTAAGATGGCGCCTTGACTAAAGCCTAATAAGGAAACTTTTTGACCTTCGAGTTTAAATTGCTCAAGGTGATAATCAATGTTGTGAAGGATGATTTCTTGTGCTGTCTTAGCCTCGTCATCATCGCTCCATTTGTCCTGTTGCTCATTAAAGTGAATGGAATACCACGCATAGCCTCCAAAACCAAGCGTTAAAGGGGCGCGAAGCGAGATGATTAAGTATTCTTCTGGCAGGTAATTCGCAAAAGAAAAAAGATCTTCTTCATGACTTCCATAGCCGTGTAAAAGGAAAAGTACAGGGGTCGTTTCCCCTTCTTTTAAGGGTCGCCTAATGCGATAATCTAGCACTTGATAGATCTCCATGCTTATTTTAATGCGATTTTATTTCCGCTAATGCTACCGTAAACTTTTCCCTGAGTGCTGTATCCTACAAAGGCACAGTTTTGGGTTGAAGAAAGGAGATCTTCTTTGGTGAATTTCCCTGCTCCATTAGGGGTAAAGAGGCTAAGGTTAGCGACTTGACCTTCTTCGATTTTAGTGGTTGATAAACCAAAAGTGGTTCTTCCTTTTGTCAAGAACTGAATCACTTTTTGGGTAGGGAAGAAGGTGTTAAGCACACCAAAGGCGGCTTCTAAGCCAACTGTTCCGCTGGTTGCATGTTCAAACTCTACATGCTTTAATTCTTTATTTAAAGGTTGATGGTGAGAACTAATCATATCGATTGTTCCATCGAGTAAACCTTCTTTAAGCGCCGCTCTATCTTTTTCTGTACGAAGTGGAGGAGAGAGTTTAAATCGCGTTTCAAAACCAAAGAGGGCCTCGTCTGTATAGCAAAGATTCGCTAAAGCAACACTACAGCTCACCTTAAGTCCCTTTTTCTTTGCTGCGCGAATAAGTTCCACGCCTTCGGCAGTCGAAACAAAAGGAATGTGAAGCTTACCACCGGCATAGGCTAAAATATGTAAATCTCGGTTAATTTGCAGGGTTTCATTAAGGCTGGGGATGCCAGCTAAACCTAGTTGGGTACTGCTATTTCCTTCGTGTGCAACGCCATTTCCACCGATGCGATTATCCTGAGGGCTAGAAATGATCAGCGCATTAAATCGCTGGGCATAAAGCAAGGCGGTTTTGAGTAATTCTGGATTCTCAATAGGCTTTAAAAAGTCGCCAAAAGCGATGGCGCCATTGTTTTGTAAATCGTATAATTCTGTCATTAACTTCCCTGCTTGCCCTTTTGTAAAAGCGGCTATGGGATGCATCTCTGTGGGATGATCAGAACGATAGTTTTTTAATTGTATCACCGCCGATTGACTGTCGATGGTGGGTTGTGTTTCAGGCTCTAAGGCAATGTCTGTAAAGCCACTCAATGCCGCTGTTCGCAAACCATTTTCAAGGGTTTCGCGTTCTTCATAGCCCGGTTCACCAAAGCAGACACTTGAATCAAACCACCCTGTAGAGAGGTGAAGATTGTCTTTTTTAACGGTAACATCGGCTGCTTCTTCTAGGGCGGCACCTATTTTTATAATCGTACCATCTGAAATAAAAACATCAACTTCTTGTAAATGGAAAGCACCTTTAGGGTCTATAATGGTGGCATTTTTGAGAAGAATTTTCATGTAACGCTTTCGCTTTCCTTTGTTGGGACAAAAATACAAAAACTTCTCCTTTCTTGAACGGGGAATCTTTGAATGGCTTAAAATTTTTCAAAAACCCCTAGCCCAAATAGGGCATAATCGAACTTCACCGGATCTTCTGGATCCATCTTACGCAAGGCAGTATCTAGTTCTAACAAGGCTTTGCCGTCGTTTTGCTTGCGCTTTAATAATTTTAATTTCCTGGCAACATTCCCAGAATGTACATCTAAGGGGCAAGACAATTGACGGGGGTGTAAGGATGGCCATAGGCCAAAGTCTACTTCGTTTTTATTCGAACGCACCATCCAGCGCAAGTACATATTGAGTCGCTTTGCCGCAGAACCCTTTAAAGGATCCGAAACGTGCTTTTGGGTGCGTTGTTGATGGGGGAGGGAGAAAAACACTTTTTTGAAATGGTGAATTGCCTCCTGTAAACTCTTTGGCGTAGCCTGTTGACTAAAAAGCTGTTCTAAGCCTTGATGTTCTTGATAAACGTGGCGCAACGCTTTGATAAAATAGCGCAGGTCTTCGGCATTAAAGGTGCGGTGGACAAAACCTTCAAAACGGGCGAGATCTGCTTCTTTGTGGTTCATGACAAAGTCATAAGGCGCATGATCCATCAATTGCATCATTTTTTGGGCGTTATTGATGATGCTTTTTCGATTGCCCCAGGCGATGGTGGCGGCTAAAAAGCCACTGATTTCAATATCTTCTTTTAGCGAAAATTGGTGTGGGATTTGAATGGGATCAACCTCAATAAAATCAAAAGATTCGTATTGCTGGGCTTTTTCTTCAAGAAAGGTCTTGATGTCTGTTAGCTTCATGCTACAATTGCTCCGTCGACAAGGTGAATGGTTCGATCCGCCATATTGGCTAAGGTTTTGTTGTGGGTAACGATCACAAAAGTTTGCTTTAATTCATCTCTTAAATCAAAGAACAATTGATGCAAAGCATCAGCATTTTGAGAATCGAGGTTTCCGCTGGGTTCATCTGCAAAGATAATGGCGGGATCATTCATCAAGGCTCTTGCAACGGCAATGCGCTGTTGTTCTCCGCCAGAAAGGCTGTTGGGCTTGTGATCCACACGGTGATCTACCCCTAATCGTTGTAACAAGCCCATGGCTTTGTCTTTGACTGCAGCTTTTTTTTTGCCCTGTATTAAGGCCGGCATCATCACATTTTCTAGGGCCGTAAACTCATCGAGTAACTCGTGAAATTGAAAAACAAAACCCAGGGATTCGTTGCGGAAACGTGCTAAATCTTTATCCTTTAATCCCAGTATCTCTGATTGATCAATCGTTAAAGATGTTGTAGGAGTCTTGTCTGGGCTAGAAAGAGTGCCTAAAATCTGTAATAAGGTCGTTTTACCCGCCCCAGAAGGTCCTGTTATCGCAACAACTTCTCCCTTTTGTATGCTTATATCTACGCCCTTCAAGACGGTTAAATCTCCATAACTTTTGCGAAGCTGCTTAGCAGTAATAATGTCTTTCATAGAGATGCAAATTACAGATTTTTAAAAGAATGTCTTTTTCGATCCAAGGCTTTTTTCGTTTATCTTTTATTGGATTATTGCCCTAAAAGTGAAGTTTTTATTCAACAAGACTTCGTTTTGTTTAATTATATGCGTATATTCGTTAGACATAAATGAAAAAAGAAAAGTTAGCTTATTTTGCTGGAGGATGTTTTTGGTGTACCGAGGCAGTCTTTCAAAGCCTACGTAGTGTAGACGGGATTATTTCTGGCTATATGGGGGGATCTATCAAGAACCCTGCATACAGAGAAATCTGCACTGGGCGAACTGGCCATGCCGAGGGAATCCAATTGACTTATGACGAAAATGTGGTCACTTACAAAGACCTGTTGTACGTCTTTTTTGCCACCCATGACCCCACTACTTTAAATCGCCAGGGCAATGATGTTGGAACCCAATATCGCTCTGCTATTTTTTATGTGGACGAGCATCAAGAGGCTATCGCCAAAGAAGTTATCGATGAATTGCAGCAAACTACTTTTGAAGCCCCTATCGTCACCCAATTATTGCCCGAGCATCCTTTTTATACCGCAGAAGAAGAGCATCAAAACTATTATAATCAACATACTGAACAAATGTATTGCAGCTATGTTATTAGCCCTAAAGTGGCTAAACTGAAAGAAAAATTCAACCATTTACTCCACTAAATTATGATGAACGACAATTTTAATATCGACACTTTACCCATTACTGAAGAAATCAAAGGACACTTTTCTGAAGTGATCAACTTATTGGGAGAAGATACCAGCCGTGAAGGTTTGGTTAAAACCCCAGAACGCGCTTCTAAAGCCATGAAATTTTTAACAGAAGGCTATGAAATGGATCCACAGCAGATCTTGCAAAGCGCCATGTTTAAAGAAAACTATAACGAGATGGTAATCGTAAAAGACATCGAGTTATACTCTCTTTGCGAGCACCATATGTTACCTTTCTTTGGCAAAGCCCATATCGCTTATATTCCTAATGGGCATATTGTAGGTTTGAGTAAGATTCCAAGAGTAGTTGACGTGTTTGCTCGACGTTTACAAGTACAAGAGCGTTTGACAGAGCAGATTTTAGACTGTATCAACGACACCCTGCAACCAGAAGGAGTAGCAGTTGTGATCGAAGCGTCGCATATGTGTATGATGATGCGCGGAGTGCAAAAGCAAAACTCTACTACGACAACGTCTGGCTTCCGCGGTACGTTTAAAGAAACAGATACTCGCAATGAGTTTTTAAAACTCATCACGTCAAAATTATCTTAAGGTTCTGGAAAGAATCTTTTTAATCCCATTCGGCGCAAGATTTTCTTTTCAAATTCCCAGAAAAAGGAAAATTGAAAAAATAGTGCGCCGAAGAGGACTAATAATACTTGGTAGATAGGGAAGATCACTAGTATCCTTAAAATCCAATAAAAGACCATTCCTAGCGGTATATCTGTAAATACTTCCGGCTGTAAGCCGATCAACTCAAGGAAAGGTCTCCCTACTTTAACAGAACTAGATCCAGTAATCCCAAAAACAATAAAGACTATCCACAACTGTCTATTGGACTGGATGTTCCACTTATTTTTTAAGCGATCTATATAGGCCATTAAGCGAGGATGGCGCTAATTTGCTCGGCTAATTCAACTCCAATGCGGTCTTGTGCTTCTCCTGTTGCTGCTCCGATATGCGGAGTTAAAGAAACTTTAGGGTGCATCAATACTTGGATGGCTGGTTTTGGCTCGTCTTCAAAAGTGTCTAGTCCAGCGAAAGCTAATTTTCCGCTGTCTAAGGCTTTTAATAGGGCAACCTCGTCAATGACTCCACCACGTGCAGCATTTACGATCACAGAACCGTCTTTCATTTGGTCAAATTGCGCTTCTCCGATCACATATTCCTTTTGTGCAGGAACGTGAAGGGTGACATAATCTGCTTCAGCTAAAACACTTTCCATGGATTGTGTTTTTACTTCAACATCAATGCTTTGACCATTGAAAAGAGCAACCTTTACTGTTGCGCTGTCCATAAACTTATCTGCAGCGATAACATTCATTCCGATCCCTAAACCGATTTTTGCCGCTTCTTGTCCGATGCGACCAAAACCAATGACACCTAGTGTTTTTCCGCGTAATTCAACACCTTTGGCGTAAGCCTTCTTTAAACCTTTAAAGTTGCTTTCACCTTCTAAGGGCATATTGCGGTTGCTGTCGTGTAAGAAACGAACTCCGCCGTATAAGTGAGCGAAAACTAATTCAGCTACAGAAGCCGAAGAAGCTGCAGGCGTATTGATCACGTGTAAGCCTTTTTCACGGGCATAGTCTACATCGATATTGTCCATTCCTACACCACCACGACCGATGATTTTTAGGTTAGGGCAGGCGTCGATTAATTCTTTACGGGCGGTTGTTGCACTGCGGACCAATAAGGCCACAATGTCGTTATCGTTGATGTAAGCGACTAATTGCTCTTGGGCAACATTAGTGGTGATTACATTAAATCCGTTAGCAGTTAAAGCGTCAACTCCACTTTGAGAGATGCCGTCGTTAGCGAGTATATTCATTATAGCGTTTTTTCAAATTGTTGCATTACGTCCACTAATTGCTGGGCGCTTTCTAGGGGTAGGGCATTGTAGATTGAGGCGCGGTAACCGCCTACAGAGCGGTGACCTTTTAGTCCGCTGATGTTGGCAGCATTCCACAGTTCGTCAAAGGCTGCTCCGTCCACTCCTTCTGCCAAGTTAAAGGTCGCATTCATAAAACTGCGGTCTTCTTTAGCGGCAAAACCTTCAAAGGCGCTGTTGCGATCGATTTCATCATAAATCAATTTAGCCTTGGTCTCGTTGTGGGCTTGGATAGCGCTTACGCCTCCTTTTTCTTTTAACCATTCTAGTGTTAACATAGAAGTGTAGACCGCAAATACTGGCGGAGTATTAAACATACTTCCTTTATCTGCATGGGTAGCATAAGATAACATAGAAGGAACATCTTTGTTCATTTTTGCTAAGACACTGTCTTTAACGATAACTAAAGTTGTTCCAGCTGGTCCCATATTCTTTTGAGCACCTGCATAAAATAAATCAAAGGCAGAGTAATCGAACTCACGTGAAAAAATATCAGAGCTCATATCTGCGATCAACGGCACATTGGTTTTTGGTAAGTCGTGAAACTGTGTTCCAAAAATGGTATTGTTTGTTGTGATATGTAAATAGTCTAAATCTGCAGGGATGTCTTGTCCTTTTGGGATGTAGTTAAAGTTGGCCTCTTTTGAAGAAGCGATTTCTACAACCTCACCATAGCGTTTAGCTTCTTTGATGGCTTTGTCAGACCAAGCTCCAGTGTTGATATAACCGGCTTTTGACTGCATTAAGTTCGCTGCTGCCATTAAGAATTGCATGCTGGCACCACCTTGCAAAAACAAAGCTTGGTAACCTTTATCGGTCAGGCCAGTTAATTCTAGTGCAAGGGCTTGTGCCTTGTCCATGATGGCCACAAATTCTTTGCTTCTGTGGGAGATTTCTATTAAAGATAAACCGATTCCGTCTAGCTCTTGTACTGCTGCTGCAGCCTTTACCATTACGGGAGCAGGGAGGATAGAGGGGCCTGCGCTAAAATTGTGTTTCTTCATGGCTTAATTTTAAGATGCAAATATCATCATATCCCAAGAAACATCATAAGCGAATAAGGTTTTTTTACCCTAGTTTTTTAACAAATTACTTACAAACCTAACAAAAAGGAAATTGGGTCCACGCCATCGGCATAATCCCATAGTCCAGGTTGCTGGGCTTTCCCTAGGGGAACAACTTGCTCAAGGGGCAAATGCGTGCTAATGCACTGGATCTCATCTGCTTTTTCGCGCAGCTCTTTTTCGAGTTCAGTTTGATCTTGGTAATAACTGTAATGCAAGCTGGCCACTGGAGAGCCAAAGGAGTCGTGCTCGCGCAGCAACATAAAGCCATTGTCGAGTAAATCGAACTCACTCATTAGGTATACCGCTTTGTTGTAGTCGTAATTGTTAGCGTATTTCGCCGAATCCATCAAATCGGCATGGGGGTATAAGGCGCCAAAGATATTGTTGAGATCATAGCCCTTTGGCACATACACCTTTGCAATGCTGCGACAGCCCAGGCCGTAGTATTGGACGATATCTTGGGCTAATCCCGCTAGTTCTTCTTTGGATTCTTCTCCGCTTAATACCGCAATCCCATTGCGGTTTTTGCGAATAATATGGGGGACTTGCGCAAAGTAATGCTCAAAATAGCGGGCCGCATTATTGCTTCCGGTGGCGATTACTGCGTCAAAATTTTCTAATCGATCTTCTGTAAAATGCAATCGATCCTTGAAAGCAGGAGAGAACCCTTGCAATTGCGCATAGATAAAAGGAATCAAAAGAGGATCAGTCGAAGAGAGTTTTATGGTCGCATTATGCCCACAAAGCAAGACACATAAGACATCGTGAAAGCCCACTAAGGGGATGTTTCCCGCTAGAATGAGACCTATATTTTTTGGCGCGGTCGCGCCAAAGGTATATTGCTTAGTCCAGGCATGTAAATTTTCAGTTTGAAGGGCTTCACCCCAAGCTCGTAGGGCTTTTAAGCAATTTTCTTCGGTAAACCAACCGTTGTTGTGTTGGGCCTTTCGAACACAGTCAAAGAGGGAAGAATATTCTTTTGCATTGACGTCAATTTCCCGCAAATACTGTCCTAATTTTTCAAATCCTTCAATATGTTGTTCTATGGTCGTCATTTATTTGTCTAGGCGTGATTTATGCAGTATTTTTGCGCAAATGTAAATAAAGAAATTGCTATGGCCATCATCATAACAGACGAATGTATCAATTGCGGAGCATGTGAACCAGAATGCCCTAACACGGCGATTTATGAAGGCGCAGACGATTGGCGTTACAGCGATGGGACTTCTCTAAAAGGAGAGCTCGTTTTACCTAATGGGAAAGCAGTTGCTGCAGATGAAACCCAAGAGCCCATTTCTGACGAATTTTACTATATCGTTCCAGACAAATGTACCGAGTGTAAAGGCTTCCACGATGAGCCTCAATGTGCGGCCGTTTGTCCCGTGGACTGTTGTGTTCCAGACGAAGACCATGTCGAAACAGAAGAGGTCTTGCTTGGAAAGCAACGTTTTATGCATCCAGAAGAATAATACTATATGAAAGCAGGAATTGTAGGATTACCTAATGTGGGTAAATCCACCCTATTTAATTGTTTGTCTAACGCCAAAGCCCAAAGTGCTAATTTCCCGTTTTGTACCATCGAACCTAATGTGGGGGTGGTCAACGTGCCAGACGAACGCCTTACCACACTTGCCGAGCTGGTCAATCCAGAAAAAACCATTCCCGCAACGGTAGAAATCGTTGATATCGCCGGTTTGGTCAAAGGTGCCAGTAAAGGGGAGGGGCTAGGGAATCAATTCTTGGCTAATATCCGTGAGACCGATGCCATCATCCATGTATTGCGTTGTTTTGAAAACGACAATATTGTGCATGTCGAAGGTTCTGTCGATCCTATTCGCGATAAAGAAATCATCGATATCGAGCTGCAGTTAAAAGACTTAGAAACCGTTGAAAAGCGTTTGGAAAAAGTCAACCGTGCTGCACGTACCGGAGATAAAGATGCCCAAAAGCTACAAGCCATCCTCAATAGTATTAAAGAAAGTTTAGAGCAAGCCCAGAATGTGCGCCAACTCGAATTTTCTGAAAAAGACCGAGAAGAAGTGATTTACGGTTTGCAACTGCTCACCGACAAGCCAGTCTTATATGTCTGTAATGTTTCTGAAGGAGATGCCGCTGGTGGAAATCCACTGGTAGAAAAGGTAGAAGCGATTGCCGCCGCAGAAAATGCAGAAGCCTTGACCCTGGCTGTTTCCATCGAAGCAGACATCAACGAATTGGACACCTTTGAAGAGCGCCAAGTCTTTTTAGAAGACCTGGGACTCACTGAACCGGGTGCCGCAAAGTTGATTCGTAAAGCCTATGCCTTATTGAAACAGCAAACTTATTTTACCGCTGGGGAGAAAGAAGTGCGTGCCTGGACTTTTCCTGTGGGAGCAACTGGACCACAAGCTGCCGGAGTCATCCATACCGATTTTGAAAAAGGGTTTATTCGCGCAGAAGTCATCTCTTTTGCCGACTATATCAACTTTAAAACCGAAGCCAAAGTCAAAGAAGCCGGGAAAATGCGTATCGAAGGAAAAGAATATATCGTGCAAGATGGCGATGTGATGCATTTCCGTTTTAACGTATAACCCCTTGATGCTTTTCGTATAGGTTTGCTTTTGCTTACAGCATAAGCCCACTTTCCCTTTTTTTTGTATTTTCATGATACCAAATCTTTTATCATGACCTACACCATTATTGCCATAGTGGCCCTAACCTGGTTCCTGCTCTGGGCCTACAAACACGAGGGCATCCCAGAATCTATCTCTAGTTTATTTTATCGCGCTAAAACCCAATGGACCTATACCATGGTCATCTCTGGGATAGGGGTTTTGATGACCCTAGCGGAACCAAAAACGATGATCCACTATACAGTGATTAGCCTAATCTTAGGCACTGCCGCCCCAGATTACCGCAATACCAACACCCTCTCAAAATACTTTCACTTTGGTCTTACTTTTATCACGGCCGTTTTGGCTTGGTTAAGTGTGGGCGGGATCTACCTCGCCTGTGCTGGCGCAGCTATGATCTTGGTTGCATTCTTTTCCCGTAACCGTATCCATGGCTTGACCTATTTTGTAGAGTTAATTCTCTTTTATGTCACCCTGATCAGTTTGTTGTATGTGGAACCGCTGAAGACGCAGGTTTTTTTTAGATCTTATTGGTGGTGTTTGATGATTTTGTTCTTTTTATCTCAATAAATAATCCGCCCAATGTCCGTTTTTATACCTATAAAATACTATAACTATTTTGTTATATAACTATTTTGTTATATGTTTGAGTTTTGAAATCAGGAAAGTTAATCAAGATATTACAAAAAGAGGGGTGGCAGTTGGTACGCACCAAAGGAAGCCACCTCCACTTTAAGCATCCTACAAGAAAGGGGATCGTTACAGTTCCCCATCCTAAAAAGGACATTCCAAAAGGTACGGTGGGAAGCATCTTGAGGCAGGCGGGGTTAAAGTAGCCCACGCCACATTAATCTACTTGACACACCAAATTAAAAAGATAGAAAGATGAAAGTAACAGTCGAAAAACACAAAGACGGCACCTATTGGGGAACCATTACAGAAGTCCAAGGAGTAGTTGCCTCCTATGGCAACACCCTAGCCGAATTAAAAGAAAATATCCAACAGGCCTATACCGACCATTATGAATTGGCCTTAGAGCTTGGGGAAGACTATGCGAAGGATTTAAATCCCGCACCCGCTTTTACCTATTTGCTTAATTTAAAAAACATATTCCACTTGTTGCCCGAGGTGAAGGTATCGAACATTGCCAAAAAAGCCAACATGAACCCCTCGCTACTGCGCCAATACAAGACGGGAAAAGTAAAAGCCTCAGAAGAACAAGCAAAGAAGGTGCTCAATGCGATGCACCAACTGGGGGAAGAATTGTTGTCTGTTTCTTTTTAAACATTACACAACTTAGTCAAATCCTGTCTGGGGCGCATCTGTGACGCGTGACCTATCTTTATGAGGATTTGGATTTTACTATTTAAAATAGGTACGCGTCACAGATGCGCGCCAGAGAGTTTAGGGTTTTACTTTTTAAAATAGAGACGCGTCACAGACGCGCGTCAGAGAGGAACTGTTCAGTAAAAACATCTTGAAAAGTACTTAAACATACAAATAAGCCCAATAGATCAATGCAAGTTGCATGGGTAAACGTATCGCCCAAAAGAGCAGGGCGGGCTGTTGGTATTTCTTGCTGTAATAATTGATCTGTACGATATTTGCGGGATAGATGGCCACCAGAAAAACCATTAAGAAAACAGCTGTCATAGAGCGGGTGGGGGCATACAACAAACCAAGGGCGATTAGGATTTCCAGCACCCCAGAAAAGAGGGCGATAAAGCGACGATAGACCAACACTTTAGGCACTGCATATTCAAAAAAGCGGGTATGAGTAAAGTGGGTAACACCAGCAAAACCGTAGATGCCGGCCATAAGATAGAGATCGATATTCATTAGAATAAGGTACGGATAATTTCGCTAGGATCTTCTCCGCCAGTCACACGTATGGCTGCTTCTGCACGTCTAAACCAGGTGCTTTGACGTTTGGCATAACGACGGCTGTTCTTTTTAATTTCTTCGATGGCGGTAACCTCGTCCCATTTCCCGTCAAAGTGTGCAAACCATTCTCGGTAGCCTACAGTTTGCAGGGCGTTTAAGGTTTTTTGGGCGTAGAGCCCTTTGGCTTCAGCCTTTAAACCTTGTTCCACCATAAGATCCACCCGGCGGTTGATGCGATCGTATAAGGCTTCGCGTTCCCAATCGATCACAATGGTTTGGGCGTCGAAAAAATCTGGCGCAGCTTTCTTCCCTAAAAAAGAAGAATATGGTTTCCCGCTGCTCAAAGAGATTTCCAGGGCGCGAATCAAGCGATGAGGGTTGTTTCTATCCACCACTTGGTAGTGTTTTAAATCGTGTTCCCGCAAGAGGTCCTGCAGGATCTCAATGCCTTCTTGTTGAAAGATGGCGGTGAGTTGGGGGCGAATCGCTGGGTCTACTTCTGGAAATTCGTCTAGGCCATGCATTACTGCATCGGCATACAAACCAGAGCCACCCACCATGATAACGGTTTGGTGTTGTTTAAACAGTTCTTTGAGCTTTTCAAGCGCCTCGCGGCGGAAGTCCCCCACAGAATAGTCGGCGGTGATTGATCGATGCTGTATAAAGTGATGTGGCACTTCTGCGAGCTCTGCTTCGCTAGGTACGGCTGTACCAATGCGCATCTCTTGATAGAATTGACGAGAATCGCAAGAAACGACTTCCGTGTTAAAATGTTTTGCCAAAGCGATGGCGAGATCGGTTTTGCCACTGGCAGTAGGACCAGCGACATAAAGTAGTTTAGAAGTCTTCATTGAGTTTGTGGCCACAGTTGTGGCAATAAATGGCATCGTCCAAATGGGTTTCGGTTATACAATTGGGGCAAGCCTGGGTGTTAGTATCTGGGTTTTGTTGTTGTTGAGTCATTTCAGAGGTGACAATTCCTGTGGGGACAGCGATAATGCCATATCCCATAATCATGATGATAGAAGCGATAAAGCGCCCTAAGGGCGTCATAGGGGCAATGTCGCCATAGCCCACGGTGGTTAGGGTAACGACGCACCAGTAGATTCCTCTAGGGATGGAGGTAAAGCCATTGGCTTCGCCTTCTACTAAATACATAATGGTGCCAAAAATGATGCATAAGATGATGACCGCAAAGAGGAAAACCCCAATCTTCGCACGGCTTGCCCATAGGGATGCCATCAAGAAGTTGGATTCCCCGATATAGCGGGAGAGTTTTAAAATCCTAAATACGCGTAGCAAACGTAAGGCACGTAGCGCCACCAAAGAAGTTGTTCCTACAAAGAAGAAGGAGATGTACATTGGCAGCAGCGATAAAAGGTCAATGATTCCAAAGAAGCTGCTAACATAGCGCCAAGGCTTTTTCACGACCAAAAGGCGGGCGATGTATTCTAAGCTAAACAAGGCGGTAATGCCCCATTCTAGTTGGTAAAGCAG